>NZ_WWCX01000128.1:0-14394 GCF_009857655.1 Duganella vulcania | reverse complement strand
CGCGACGGCGCCGGCGGCATGGCCGCCGCGGCGCCGGCTTGCGGCGGGCCGACCCATTTCAGCAGCATGTCGAACAACAGCGCGGCGTCGATCGGCTTGCTGGCCACGTCGTTCATGCCGGCCGCGAGATACTGCTGGCGCTCCTCGCTGCGCGCGTTGGCGGTCAGGGCGATCACCGGCAGCGCGCGCAGCGCCGGATCGGCCCGGATGTGCCGGACCGCCTCCAGGCCGTCCATTTCCGGCATCTGGATGTCCATCAGGACGCAGTCGAATGGCTGCCGGCGCAACCGGTCCAGCGCCTCGCCGCCGTGCCCGGCGACCGTGACCTGCGCCCCGGCGTCGGCCAGCAGGTCGGAGGCGACTTGCTGGTTGAGCAGATTATCCTCGGTCAGCAGGATGCGCATGCCGCGCAGGCAGGCGACGTGGCGCGGCGCCTGCGCGCGCTCGTTGCCGAGCGGCGCGCGGCCGAAGGCGAAGCGGATCTCGCACCAGAAGGTGCTGCCCTGGCCGTGCTGGCTCCGCATGCCGACGGCGCCGCCCATCAGCGTCACCAGTTGCTTGCTGATGATCAGCCCCAGGCCGGTGCCGCCGTAGCGGCGCGTGGTGGTGGTGTCGGCTTGCTGGAACGGCTGGAACAATTTCTCCTGCTCGGCCTCGCTGATGCCCGGCCCCTGGTCGCGCACTTCGACCCGCACCAGGCTGTGGTTGCCGTCCGCGCCGGCCTCGGTGGCGGCGATCACGATCTCGCCGCGCGAGGAGAACTTCACCGCGTTGTTGGCGAAGTTCAGCAGCACCTGGGTCAGGCGCAGCGGATCGCCGCGCAGATAGCGCGGCAACTTCGGATCGATGTCCAGCCGCATCCGCAGGCTCTTCTCCAGCGCCTTGAACAGCACCTGGTCGTGGACGTTCTGCAGCACGCCCTGCAGGTCGAAGTCGACGGTCTCGACCTCCAGCTTGCCCGCCTCGATCTTGGAAAAGTCGAGGATGTCGTTGATCACGCCCAGCAGGTGCTTGCTGGCCACGCTGATCTTGTCCAGGTAGTCGCGCTGCTTCGGCTTGAGGTCGGTCTTGAGCGTCAGGTACAGCAGGCCGATGACGGCGTTCATCGGCGTGCGGATCTCGTGGCTCATATTGGCCAGGAAATTGCTCTTGGCCTCGCTCGACGACACCGCCAGGTCCTTGGCCGCCTCCAGCTCGCGCGTGCGCAGCGCCACCCGCTGCTCCAGCGTCTCATTGGCCAGGCGCAGCATGTTCTCGATCCGGCGCCGGTGCGCCAGGTAACCGATCAGGAGCAGCAGCACGACCAGGCCCGGAATCAGGTAGGGCAGCATGTCGCGCAGCGACACCTTGCGCTCCTCGTAGATGCCGAACCACTTGTCGTGGATCTGGTCGTACGTGCCGTTCAGCTTGACGATCGACATGCCCTCGTTGATGCTGGCGAGCAGATCGGCGTTGCCTTTCTGCACCGCGAAGGAAAACTTCTGGGCGAAGCCGACGCGGAGGTCGAGCGGCCTGACGTTGCGGATGCCGCTTGCCTGCAGCGTCTGCATGCCCACCAGTTTGCTGATCAGCACGGCATCGTGCTTGCCCGAGGAGAGCAGCTCGAAGCACTCCGTCGCGGTGGGCTGGACCACCAGCTGGCGCTGCCACCCCTGGGCCAGCGCATAGTCGTGCGCGAGGTCGGCCTTGAGCACGATGATGCGCTTGCCGGCCAGCTCGGCGACGCTGTTGATGGCGGCGCTGTCCTTGCGCACGAACACGGCGCCGTTGACGGTCACGTGCGGCACCGTGAAATCGGCGAACCGGCGCCGCGCGTCCGACTGCGCGAGGTTGATCAGGACGTCGATCTTGCCGTCCTTGAATTCCTGCAGGATCTGGTTGAAGGGCGCCACGCGCAGCGTGTAGGCCAGCCCGCGTTCCCTGGCCACCGCCCGCCACAGTTCCACCGTGAAGCCGCCCGCCGTGGCGCTGCTGGTGCCGGTGGAAAATGGCGGAAACTCCTCCTCGCTGCCCACCACCAGCGTGCGCTCCTGCGCCAGCGCGCCGCCCGCCGCCAGCAGCCAGGCCAGCAGCCACGTCCTCACCCATGCCGTCATGACGCCCTCCTGTTCGATCCGGCGCTAGGCCTGTTGCCCGGCCGCCGGCGCCGGTTGCTCGTCCGGGCTGCCGTGCAGGCGCCAATGGTAGTCGAACGCCGCCCGCACCTGCTCGCGCAGCTGCTCGTCGTCCCAGGGCTTGGTGAAGAAACGGTAGACGGCGCCGCGGTTGATGGCGTCGATGACCGACTCCAGCTCGGTATAACCGGACAGAATGATGCGGATCGTGTCGGGATGCAGCTCCTTGACCGTGGCCAGGAAGGTGGTGCCGGACATGATGGCCATGCGCTGGTCGCTGAGGATCACCTGCACCCGGTGCGTGGCCAGCAATTCGAACGCCTCCAGCGCGGAGGTGGTGTGCAGGATCCGGTAGTGCTCGTTGCGGAACACGCGCCTGAGCGCGTTCAGCATGTGCGGCTCGTCGTCCAGCAGCAGGATGGTGCGCTGCGGCGCGGCGCCCTGCGGCAGCAGCGCCTGCTCGCGCTGCGCCTGCAGCAGCGCCGTCAGCGCCGCGGCGGGCACCGGCTTGCTGAAGTAATAGCCCTGCACGTCGTCGCAGTGGATGGCGCCCAGGAAGCCGAGCTGGCCCGGCGTCTCCACCCCTTCGGCCACCGTTCTCATCTTCAGCGACTTGGCCATCAGCACGATGGCGCGGGTCAGCGAGGCGTCGCTGGGGTCGGTCGTGATGTTGTGCACGAAGCTGCGGTCGATCTTGATCACGTCGATCGGGAAACGCTTCAGGTAGGCCAGGCTGGAGTAGCCGGTGCCGAAGTCGTCGAGCGCCAGCGTGACGCCGACCGCCTTGATGGCGCGCAGCGCCGCCAGCATGCTGTCGCTGTCGCTCATCAGCATGCTCTCGGTCAGTTCCAGCTGCAGGTGGCGCGCCGCCAGGCCGGTCTCGGCCAGGATCTGCGTCACCAGCGCGGCCACGTCCTGCTGCTCGAACTGGTGGGCCGACAGGTTGACCGCGACGCTCAGGTCGTCGAAACCCAGCTCGTGCCAGCGCCGCGCCTGCAGGCAGGCGCTGCGCAGCACCCAGGCGCCGATCGGGCCGATCAGGCCGGTCTTCTCGGCCAGCGGGATGAACGTGTCGGGCTGGACAATGCCGCGTTCGGGATGGTTCCAGCGCACCAGGGCTTCCACGCCGCTGAGCCTGCCGCTGCTCAGGTTGACCTTGGGCTGGTAGTAAACTTCGAACTGCTGCCGCTCCAGCGCCACCCGCAAGGCATGCTCCATCTCGACGTACTCGGCGATGCGGCGGCCCATTTCCTGCGCATAGAATTTAAAGCAGTTGCGTCCGCTTGCCTTGGCCTCGTGCATGGCCACGTCGGCGTTCTTCAGCACGAGCTCGACGTTGTCGCCGTCGTCGGGGTACAGGCAGACGCCGATGCTGGCCGTCACACGCAGCAGGTGCGCGTCCACCAGGAAGGGGGCGGCGAACAGGTCCTGCACCCGCTGCACCGCCTGCAGCACATCGCGGTGGTCGCCCAGCTCCGGGATGATCAGCACGAATTCGTCGCTGGCGTAGCGGGCGAAGGTGTCCGATTCGCGTACCGCCGCCTTGGCGCGCACCGCCACCGCCCGCAGCAGGCCGTCGCCGACCGCGTGGCCGTAGCTGTCGTTGATCAGCTTGAAGCCGTCGAGGTTGATGCACAGCGCCAGCACGCGATGGCTGTGGCGGCGTGCCTGGAGCACCGCCTGGCGCATGCGGTCTTCCAGCAGGGTGCGGTTCGGCAGGTCGGTCAGCCCGTCGAAATTGGCCAGGTAGTGGATGCGTTCCTCGGCCAGCTTGCGCTGGGTGATGTCCTGCCAGGTGCCGCTCATCGCCAGCGCCTTGCCGTCGGGCCCGAACACCACGTCGGCCTTGCCGTGGACGACGCGCACCGTGCCGTCCGGGCGCAGCAGGCGATGCTCGAGGTCGTAGGCCGCCCCATGGTCGAGCGCGTCGCGCATGGCTTGCTCCACGCGCGGCCGGTCCGCCGGATGCAGCGGCGCCAGGAAGTCCCGGCAGCTGCCGCTGAAGGCGGCGGGCGGCAGGTCGCACAGGCGGTACATCTCGGCCGACCAGGTCACCAGGTCCGGGCCGATGTGCCATTCCCAGCTGCCGACCGACGAGATCCTCTGGGCGTTGGCCATCTGCACGTCGCTCTTCAACACCGCGCGGAACGATGCGGCCGCCTTCAGCAGGAAGCGCACCCGGTATTGCAGCAATTGCCAGTTGATCGGCTTGCCGACGAAGTCGGTGGCGCCGGCCTCGTAGGCCTGCGTGACCGAGTCGGCGTCCTCCAGCACGGTCAGCATGACGATCGGGCAGAATTCCATGTGGGGCAGCCGGCGCGCCTGGCGGCAGGCGTCGAAGCCATTGGTGCCGGGCATGACCACGTCCAGCAGGACGATGTCGGGCGCACGGTCGGCGATCGCGGCCAGCGCGGCGTCGGCGTCGGCCGCCTCGATGACCTGCAGGCCGATCTCTTCCATGGCGTCGCGGGCCAGCAGGCGGATAAAGGGATCGTCGTCGACGACCAGGACGACGGCCCCGTGTTCCACGTGTTCTTCCTTCATCCCGTTCTCCGTCCGTCAGCATGGGCCGGTCCGCCGGCCTTCATCGAGTCTTATGGTATTGCCACTGTGAAAACACTCGCATTGTCACCCGCCGCGCCCGTCAGGGCGGGAAGGCGGCCCTGATATCGTCCAGCTTGTCGTCGATGGAATAGGGCAGGGCCTTGGCCAGCAGGTCGAGGATGATCAGGCCGTTGATGGCGCCGTCCTCGTCCACCGCCTGCCGCAGCCGGCCGGCCATGGCGACGTTGACGCTTTGCAGCGCCTGGTAGCGCGCCTTCAGGCCGTGCAGCTCCCAGTCCGGCACGCCGCCTTGCCGCGCGAGGAAGTACTGCGCCAGCAGATAGGTCGAGGCCGCGCGATAAATGGTCTCCTCCTCGGTCGCGAAGGGCAGGTGGAAATGCGCCATGGGCCGCAGGAAGGCCGTGTGCGGGCAGGCGCTGCTGGCCGCCAGCAGCCCCATCAACGCGCCCACGCCGCGCTGCACCGTGGTGTGCTTGCTGACGCTGCGCTCGGCCGTGTCGACCCTGGTCTCGACCTGGTCGTAGGAGCGCAGCTTGCCCATGATGGCGACCAGCGGCACGAAGCGCACCGCCATCGGGCAATGGGGCGAACTGGCGGGCTGCAGCGGGCAGTTGGCGCATTGCTGGCAGCCCAACGCGGTCCAGGCCGGCAGTTCGGCCGGCGCCGGCGATGCGTCGGCGTCGGCCGCGCAGCTGGCGCTCTGGCCGTCGGCGAAGCGGAAGTGATAGACCACGTTTTGCATGGACTTTCCTTGGTTGGCGAGCGCGCCGCGCCGGAGGGCGCCGCCGTTTCAGTTTATCCTCAATGCAACATGATGACAATCACGGCGGTGCCGCTCACTCTTTTTGGATGTGCTCGGCGAGCAGGGCCGGGCTGGCCGACAGCACCCGCATCACCAGGTCGGGGTTCTCCAGCGGCGGGAAGCGCACCCGCAGGGCCAGGTCGTGGCCCTCGCCAAGCACGTCGATGCGGCGGCTGGGCTTGGACTTCGGCATGTTCGGCGCGCGCCCGGCCTGGGTCAAGCCGCCGTGCTCGACCACCTTCACGAAGTAGAAAATATGGTTTAAATCCATGGTTGTTTCAATAAAGGAACACTGACGGCGTTTTATGTGTCACTTTCGCCAACATTCCGCCGGGACTGTCATGCGCGCCCCCGACACTCTTAGATTCAAGGAACCGAGGCCTGCCTGACCTTCCCGGCGCTGGACGTGGAAAGCCTGTTGCGGCAGCGGCCGCAATTCACCGTGCCCGCCTGAGCGGCGCGCTGTGCGTTGTTTGCTTCTGTTAAGATGGAAGCACGATGTACCAGACGCGCCCCGGCGCCATTGTGCCCATGCAAATCGATCCAAGGCCACCCTCGTTAGCGGATCAGTCGATGCCCCTGGCGGTCGACGAGCGGCCGGGCGTGCGTGGGGGATCGGGCGATCCGCACACGCTGTTCGACCACTGTCCGTACTTTGTCTTCACGGCCGGGATGGACGGCCGGGTGCAGTCCCTGAACCTGTACGGCCGCCAGCGGCTGGGGGCGTACCGGCTGGGCGAGCCGGTGGCCAGCCTGTACACGGACTGGGCGGCCCAGGTGCTGCAGGACGCGGCGCTGGTGGCCGCGCGCCAGACCGGCTGCTGGCACGGCGAGCTTGAATTGCTGGGCGCCGACGGCACCTTCCATCCGGTCACGCAGTCGATCGAGTTGCAACCTGCAATCGACCAGCGGCCGGCGCGCTACCTGTGCCTGGCCTACGACCTGGACGACTACGACGTCTACGAATCGCTGCTGCGCTTCAAGCGCCTGTTCGAGCACCACCCGCAGCCGATGTGGATCTACGACCTGCAGACGCTGCGCTTCCTGATGGTCAACGCGGCCGCCGTGGCGCACTACGGCTACAGCGAGGCCGAGTTCCTGCAGATGACGATCAGGGACATCCGCCCGTCCGAGCAGCTGGCCGCGCTGGAGCGCAACCTGGCCGCCGCGCCCGCCCGCGGCCCCGAGCGCGCCGGCGTCTGGACCCACGTCAAGCGCGACGGCACGCGCATCGACGTGCAGATCTCGTCGCACTCGCTGACCGTGGCCGGCCACTCCGCGCGCTTCGTGGTGTCGCACGACGTCACCGAGCAGCTGCGCATGGAGGCCGAGCTGTACGCCTCGCGCGAGCTCAAGCAGCTGGTGATCGACCATATTCCCCATCAAATCTTCTGGAAGGACCTGGACGGCAGGTATTGCGGCTGCAACACCGTGTTTGCGGCCGCGGCCGGCCTGGCCACGGTGGACGAGGTGGCCGGCAAGACCGACGACGACTTCCCCTGGTCGCACAACGCGGCGCGCATCCGCGCCGACGACCGCGACATCGTCGCCACCGGCCGGGCCCGCCTGGACGCGGAGGAGCAGATGCCGCGCGAGGACGGCCGCGTGCACTGGTACCTGATCAACAAGCTGCCGTTCTACGACCAGCGCGGCAGCATCATCGGCGTGGTTGGGACGATCGAGGACATCACCGCCCGCAAGGAGGCCGAGCAGGCGCTGCGCCTGCGCGGGCGCGCGCTGGAGGCCAGCGACAACGCGGTGGTGATCACCGCGCACGGTCCCGGCGGCGACCTGATCGAGTACACCAACCCGGCCTTCACCCGCCTGTTCGGCTACACCGAGGCCGAGGCGGCCGGGCGCCAGCTCGACATGCTGCTGGAGCAGCACGACGGCGACCGCGCCGCGCTGCACGCGGCGCTCAGCGGCGTGCACGAGCTGACCATCACGCTGCGCATCGCCCACCGCGACCAGTACCTGATGTGGGCCCGCCTGCACGTGGCGCCGGTGCCGGCCGCCGGCGGCCTGCCCAGCCACCACGTGTGCGTGCTGACCGACATGACCGAGTCGATCACCTACCAGCAGCAGCTGGAGCACCAGGCCAACCACGACCCGCTGACCGGCCTGCCGAACCGGGCGCTGTTCGGCGACCGCATGGCCCAGGCCATCGGCTACGCCGAGCGCTACGGCCATCCGCTGTGGGTGGTGTTCTTCGATCTGGACAACTTCAAGCTGGTCAACGACAGCCTGGGCCACCTGGCCGGCGACGAGCTGCTGTGCGCGGTGGGCGCGCGGCTGCGCGCCTGCGTGGGCGACAGCGACACCGTGGCCCGGCTCGGCGGCGACGAATTCCTGCTGCTGCTGTCGGACACCCCCGAGTCGCCGGCCGCGGCCGTGCTGCAGCGGGTGCAGGACAGCGTGGCCGCGCCGCTGACCGTGGCCGGCCAGGCGCTGACCATCACCTGCAGCATGGGCGTGAGCGTGTTCCCCACCGACGGCGGCGAGCCGCAGCAGCTGCTCAAGCACGCCGACATCGCCATGTACCGCGCCAAGGAAAGCGGGCGCAACCAGCTGCAGTTCTACGAGGCGGCCATGCACAGCCGCATCGCCGAGCGCACCATGATCGAGGCCGAGCTGCGCCACGCGCTGGCGCGCGACCAGCTGTGCCTGCACTACCAGCCCAAGGTCGACCTGCGCACCGGCGCCGTGGTCGGCATGGAGGCGCTGCTGCGCTGGCAGCATCCGACGCTGGGCATGGTGTCGCCGGCGCGCTTCATCGGCGTGGCCGAGGAGACCGGGCTCATCGTCGAGATCGGCCGCTGGGTCACGCGCACCGCCTGCTTCCAGAACATGGCGTGGCAGCAGGCCGGGCTGACGCCGCTGCGGGTGGCGGTCAACGTCTCGGCGCGCCAGTTCCGCGATCCCGGCCTGCGCCGCGAGGTGCAGGCCGCGCTGTCCGACAGCGGTCTCGACCCGCGCTACCTGGAGCTCGAGCTCACCGAGAGCCTGGTGATGCACAACGTCGACGGCGCGGTGGCGGTGGTCAAGGAGCTCAAGCGGATGGGCATCGCGCTGTCGATCGACGACTTCGGCACCGGCTATTCCAGCCTGGCCTACCTCAAGCTGTTCCCGGTCGACTATTTAAAAATCGACCAGTCCTTCGTGCGCGAGATGCTGAGCGAGCCCAAGGTGGCGGCCATCGTGCGCTCGGTGATCGCGCTGGGCCAGAGCCTGGGCTTCAAGGTCATCGCCGAGGGCGTGGAGACCGAGGCCCAGCTGGCCTACCTGCGGCGCCACCAGTGCGACGACATGCAGGGCTACCTGTTCAGTAAGCCGCTGCCGGCGGACGGCTTCGGCGAACTGCTGCGCTTGGAGCGCGGGCTGGCGCCGGCGCCCGGCGAGACGCCCGGCGAGCAGACGCTGCTGCTGCTGGACGACGAGCCAAGCATCCGCAACGCGCTGACCCGCCTGCTGCGCCCGGACGGCTACCGCATCCTGCGCGCCAACACCGCCGAGGAGGGCTTCGACCTGCTGGCCAGCCACGCGGTGCAGGTGGTGGTCAGCGACCAGCGCATGCCCGGCATGAACGGCACCGAGTTCCTCAGCCGCGTCAAGGACATGTACCCCGAGACCATCCGCATCATCCTGTCCGGCTACACCGAGCTGGAGGCCGTGCTGAGCGCCATCAACCGCGGCGAGATCTACCGCTTCTACACCAAGCCGTGGGACGACCTGGTGCTGCGGGAGAATATTCGGGATGCCTTCCGGTATCAGAAAATGATGTTCGGCAAAACCGCGCAGCGTGCGCCGGAAGGTGCGCCGAACGGATAGTATTGGTGAGTTTTCCGTCCGGTAAACTAGGCATAATTACTGGAGCCAACAATGGTATCAGGAGGCGGTATGTCCGAGCTTGTCCCGCGTTCGCGGATCGTGGTCGTGGACGATCAGGCTGCCCATCTGAAAGCCTTGTGCGACATCCTGGGCCAGCACAACTTGGACGCGGTCGGCTTTCCCACCGGCGAGACGGCGCTGGCCCACCTGCGCGGCCACGCCTGCGACCTGCTGCTGACCGACATGAACATGCCCGGCATGGACGGGCTGGCGCTGATCGAGGCCGCCAAGGCGATCGACCCGGCCATCGCCTGCATCATCATGACCGGCGCCGGCACGGTCGACACCGCCGTCAAGGCGATGAAGATCGGCGCCTTCGACTACATCATCAAGCCGTTCAAGGCCGCCACCTTGCTGCCGGTGCTGACGCGGGCGCTGGAGTCGCGCCGGCTGCGCCTGCACAACCTGCAGCTGGAGGCGGCGCTGCGCGAGCGGGTCGACGAGCTGGGCCGCCTGAACCTGGTGCTGGACGCGGCGCGCCGCGAGGCCGAGCGCACCAACGAGGAAAAGTCGGCCTTCCTGTCGAACATGAGCCACGAGCTGCGCACGCCGCTCAACAGCATCCTCGGCTTCGCCCAGATCCTGGCCAGCGACCGCTTCCCCAAGGGCGAGGGCGAGCGCCAGCGCTTCTCGCAGAACATCGTCTCGTCCGGCAAGCACCTGCTGTTGCTGGTCAACGAGATCCTCGACCTGTCCAAGATCGAGGCCGGCAAGGTGTCGCTGGTGCTGGGGCCGGTGATGCTGGACGAGGTGCTGCGCGAGGTGGTGGCCATCGTCGCGCCGCTGGCCGAGCGGCGCCTGGTGGCGCTGATGACGCCGGCCGATTGCCGGCTCGAGCTGTGGGCCGACCGCATGCGGCTCAAGCAGATCCTGGTCAACCTGTTTTCCAACGCGATCAAGTACAACCATGTGCACGGCAGCGTCACGGTGCACTGCGCCGTCGAGCCCGGCTACGGCAGCGTCGCCGTCAGCGACAGCGGCGTCGGCCTGGACGCGGCGCAGCTGGAGACCATCTTCCTGCCGTTCGGGCGCGCCGGGCGCGACGAGGAGGGCGAGGAGGGCACCGGCCTGGGCCTGACCATCACCAAGCGCCTGGTCGAGGCCATGCGCGGGCGCATCAGCGTCGAGAGCCGGCCGGGCGAGGGCAGCACCTTCCGCGTCGAGCTGCCGCTGTACAGCGCCCCCGCGGCGCCGTCCGGCGCGCGCGGCGCCACCCAGCACGTCGGCTGAACCCATGCCGGGAGACCATCTGCATCCTCACCTGAACCTCAAGCTGATCCGCGTGATCCGGGAGCATCCATGAAGCGCACCACCCTGCGGGCCATGTGGCCGGCCGCCGCCGCGCTGGCGCTGGCCGCGATTGGCGCGGCGCTATGGCTGGCGCTGCGCGCGCCGCCGGCGCCGGCCGCCGCGCCCGAGGCCATCGTCATCGCCACTAACACCGAGTACGTGGGCGCCTGTCCGGTGATGGCGGCCCAGGCCAAAGGCTATTTCGCCGGCCAGCATCTGGCGGTGCGGCTGCAGCCCTACACCAGCGGCCGCGAGGCGCTGCTGGCGGTGACCTCGCACCGGGCCGACATGGCCACCGTGGCCGACATCCCCATCATGTTCTTCGCCATGGAGGGCACGCCGATCCAGGTGGTCAGCACCATCTTCCGCACCGGGCGCGACCACGGCCTGGTGGCGCGGCGCGACCGCGGCATCACCTCGCCGGCCGACCTCAAGGGCAAGCGCATCGGCGTCACGCTCAGCACCTCGGGCCATTTCACGCTGGAGGTGTTCCTCAACCGCCAGCGCCTCGACACCCGCGACGTGCAGCTGGTGAACTATCCGCCCGACGCGCTGCAGCAGGCCATCACCGACGGCAAGGTGGACGCGGTCAGCGGCTGGGACCCGTTCCTGGGCGCGGCCGCCGAGAGCCTGGGCGGCAACGGCGTCCGCTTCGGCGGCGCCGACATCTACGAGAGCATCTACAACATGGTGGCGCTGGCGCCGTACCTCCACCAGCGTCCCGGCACCATGGTGCGGCTGCTGCGGGCGCTGGAGCAGGGCGAGCGCTTCTGCCGCGACCAGCCCGGCGCCTCGGTGGCCTTCTTCCCCCGGCTGTCGGCTGGCCAGGCCACGGCCATGCTGTCGGCGTGGCCGGCCCACCACTTCGGGCTGGAGCTGGACCAGAGCCTGCTGCTGGTGCTGGAGGACCAGTCGCGCTGGGCGATCAAGGCCGGGCTGACCGGCGCGCGCGAGGTGCCCAACTTCCTCGACTACATCTACCTCGACGCGCTCAAGACCGTGAGCCCGTCCGAGGTGACCATCATCTACTAGGGACGCCGCGTGAAGATATCCACCCGCCTCAAGCTGGCCCAGGTCATCTGCATCGTGCTGCTGGCGATCATGGCGGTGGTGTTCGCGCGCACCGCGGGCGCCATGCGGCACGAGATCGCCAAGGCCGAGATCACCTTCGAGGTGCTGCGCGGCGCCGCCTCGCTGCGCTACCTGTCGCTCGAATATGTGCAGCACCACCTGGCGCGCACCCGCGCGCAATGGTTGCAGCGCCACCAGTCGCTGCACCAAGTGATCGCGGCCGACAGCGGCTTCGACGGCGAGGACGAGCTGGCGCTGCTGCGCGACATCCGCGAACGCCACCAGTCGCTGGGCAGCCTGTTTGGCGAGCTGCAGGCGGTGCAGAGCGAGTTCGTGCGCACGCCCGAGCGCGCCGTGATCCTGCGCGAGCTGGAGGCGCGCCTGTCGGGCCTGATGATGAACCGGGCCCAGGCGATGATGTCGGACGCCGAGGACCTGGCGCGCCAGAGCCGCGCCAACATGCTCGAGGCGCAGTCGGACCTGGTGCGGGCCGGCGCCGTGCTGGCCGGGCTGGTGCTGCTGGTGGTGCTGGGCGCGATGGGCCTGACCATCCGCAGCGTCAGCAAGCCGCTGATGCGGCTGCACCGGGCCACCGAGGTGGTCGGCTCGGGCCGGCTGGACGTGACGCTGGACGTGCGCTCGGACGACGAGATCGGCAGCCTGGCGCGCGCCTTCGACGGCATGGTCGAGCGGCTGCGCCAGACCACCGTCTCGCGCGACGAGCTGATCCGCGCGAACGCCACGCTGCAGCGCGAGATCTCCGAGCGGATGGCGGCCGAGAGCCGGGTGGTGGCCCAGCTGGCGCGCATGAGCCTGCTCCACCAGATCACCCGCTCGATCGGCGAGCGGCAGGACCTGCCCAGCATCTTCCAGGTGGTGGTGCGCTGCCTGGAGGACCAGCTGCCGATCGACTTCGGCGCCATCTGCCTGTACCAGGACGGCGAGCTGGAAGTGAGCTGCGTCGGCCTGCGCAGCCAGGCGCTGTCGGCGCGCATGGGCATGGACGAGGCGGCCAAGATCGCCATCGACGAGAACGGGCTGTCGCGCTGCGTGCGCGGGCAGCTGGTGTACGAGCCGGACATCCGCCAGGTCGACTTCCCGTTCCCGCGCCGGCTGGCCGGGGCCGGCATGGGGTCGATCGTGCTGGCGCCGCTGCTGGCCGAGAGCACGGTGTTCGGCGTGCTGGTGGTGGCGCGCGCCGAGCCGGGCGCGTTCTCCAGCACCGACTGCGAGTTCCTGCGCCAGCTCAGCGAGCACGTGGCGCTGGCCGCCAACCAGGCCAGGCTGTACGGCGAGCTGCAGCGCGCCTACGACGACCTGCACCAGAGCCAGGTGCAGGTGACCAAGCAGGAGCGGCTGCGCGCGCTGGGGCAGATGGCCAGCGGCATCGCGCACGACATCAACAACGCCATCTCGCCGATCGGCCTGTACGCGGAATCGCTGCTGGAGACCGAGCACGGCCTGAGCGAGAACGGCCGCGCCTGCCTGCAGGTGATCGAGCGCGCGATCGACGACGTCGCCTCGACCGTGGCGCGCATGCGCGAGTTCTACCGCCAGCGCGAGCCGCAGCTCACGCACAGCACGGTCAACGTCAACCTGATGATCCAGCACGTGGTGGACCTGACGCGCGCGCGCTGGTCGGACATGCCGCAGCAGCGCGGCATCGTGATCGAGATGCGGCAGGAGCTGGGCGACGAGCTGCCGGCCATCCTCGGGGTCGAGGGCGAGATCCGCGAGGCTTTAACTAACCTGATCTTCAACGCGGTGGACGCCATGCCGGACGGCGGCGCGGTCACGCTGCGCACCGGTTACCTGGCGCAGCTGGACGACGGCAGCGGCCCGTATGTGCTGGTGGAGGTGGCCGACACCGGCACCGGCATGGACGAGGCGACCCAGCGCCGCTGCCTGGAGCCGTTCTTCACCACCAAGGGCGAGCGCGGCACCGGCCTGGGGCTGGCCACGGTGTACGGCATGACCGAGCGGCACGGCGCGCGCATCGCCATCGCCTCGCGGCTGAACCAGGGCACTGCGGTCAGGATGTACTTCCCGGTGGCGCCCGCGCTGCCGGCCGGCGCGGTGCCGGCGCCGGTGCTGGCGCCCGGCCCCGGGCTGCGGATCCTGGTGGTGGACGACGACCCCAACGTGCTCGGTTCGCTGGAGACCATCCTCGGCCTGGACGGCCACGAGGTCACCCGGGCCGACGGCGGCCAGGCCGGCATCGACGCCTTCTGCGCGGCCGAGCAGGCGGGGCAGGGGTTTGCGGTGGTGATCACCGACCTGGGCATGCCGTATGTGGACGGCCGCAAGGTGGCCGAGACGGTCAAGCGGGTGGCGCCGGCCACGCCGGTGATCCTGCTGACCGGCTGGGGCCAGCGCCTGATCCCCGACAGCGGCGAGGCGCCGGTGCATGTGGACCAGGTGCTGAGCAAGCCACCCAAGCTGCGCGAGCTGCGGGTGGCGCTGGCCAAGTGCGTGGAGTTGCTGGGCTGAGGCGGCCGGCGCCACCGGCTGTCATTCCCGCTTGCGCGGGAACGACGGGGGCGGCCCCTTAGTCGGCCGGCTCGAAGGCGGCCGGGTCGAGCTGGTCCAGCGTGACCAGCTGCTCGCGCCCGCTTGGCGCCGGCTGCGACGTCAGCCGCGCGCGCAGGCGGGCCAGGTAGTCGG
>NZ_WWCX01000127.1:0-14654 GCF_009857655.1 Duganella vulcania | reverse complement strand
GGCGACCTGCCTGACGCCCTGCCCGCGCTCGCCCCCGGCCTGCCGTCCGCATTGCTGGAGCGCCGCGCCGACATCGTCGCCGCCGAACACCAGCTGCGCGCGGCCAACGCCAACATCGGCGCCGCCCGCGCCACCTTCTTCCCGCAGGTCAGCCTGACCGCCGCGCTGGGCACCGCCAGCGCGGAACTGGACGGCCTGTTCGCCGGCGGCAGCCGCTCGTGGACCTTCGCCCCCAGCATCACGCTGCCGCTGTTCGACGGCGACCGCCGCCGCCAGAACCTGACGCTGGCCGAAGCGCGCCGCGACAGCGCCATCGCCAACTACGAGAAAACCATCCAGGGCGCCTTCCGCGACGTGGCCGACGCGCTGTCCGCGCAAACCTGGCTGACAGCGCAAGTGGGCATCGCCGAACGCACCCTGCAAGTCCAACGCGAGCGCGCCCGCCTGTCCCAGCTGCGCTACGACAGCGGCGCCGCGCCCTTCCTCGACGTGCTCGACGCCCAGCGCGACCTGCTCAGCGCCGAACAGCAGCTGATCCAGCTGCGCCGCGCCCTGCTGGGCGCCGGCATCGCGCTGTACAGCGCGCTCGGCGGCGACCCGGTGCTGGCCGCCCCGCCGCTCGCTTCCATTGACCTTCCCCTGACCCGCATATGACCCCAGACCTGACACGCAAACTCGCCGCGGCCGCCGTCGGCGCCGCCCTGCTGGCCGGCGCCGGCTACACCTGGTACCGCATGCACCCGACCGGCCCCGGCCCCGAATTCACCAGCGGCAACGGCCGCATCGAGGCGACCGAGATTGACGTCGCCGCCAAGCTGCCCGGCCGCCTGCAGGACATCGCCGTCAACGAAGGCGACTTCGTCACCGCCGGCCAGGTGCTGGCCCACATGCAGGCCACCTCGCTGCAAGCGCAGCGCGACGAAGCCGCCGCCCGCCAGGCGCAGGCGCAAACCGCCGTCGCCAGCGCCGACGCCATGGTCGCCATGCGCCAGAGCGACTACCAGGCCACGCAAGCATTGGTGGTGCAGCGCGAAAGCGAACTCGATGCCGCCCAGCGCCGCCTCAAGCGCTCCGAAAAACTGGTGCTCGAAGGCGCCTCGTCCGAACAGGAACTGGACGACGACCGAGCCCGCGTGCGCGCCACCAGCGCCGTGATCCGCGCCGCCCGCGCGCAAGTGGAAGCGGCCAGCAGCGCCGTCGAAGCCGCGCGCACCCAGGTGGCAGGCGCCCGCGCCTCGGTCACCGCCGCCAAGGCCACGGTCGACCGCATCGACGTCGACCTGGCCGACAGCGCGCTGACCGCGCCACGCGCCGGCCGCGTGCAATACCGCATCGCGCAGGCCGGCGAAGTGCTGGGCAGCGGCGGCAAGGTACTCAACCTGGTCGACCTGGCCGACGTCTACATGACCTTCTTCGTGCCCGAGCAAGCCGCAGGCAAGCTGGCGCTGGGCGCGCCGGTGCGCGTGATCCTCGACGCCGCGCCGCAGTACGTGCTGCCGGCGCGCGTCTCCTTCGTCGCCAGCACCGCGCAGTTCACGCCCAAGACCGTGGAGACCACCAGCGAGCGCCAGAAGCTGATGTTCCGCGTCAAGGCGCAGATCGACCCGGCGCTGCTGCAAAAGCATATGAAACTGGTCAAGACCGGCCTGCCCGGCGTGGCCTGGGTGCAGCTTGACGCCAGCAAGCCCTGGCCGGCCAACCTGGAAATCAAGGTGCCGCAATGAGCGATGCAAGCGCAGCCGGCGTAGCCGCGCTGCGTGGCGTGACACTGGAATACGGCGACACCCGCGCCCTGCAAGCGATCGACCTCGACCTGCCGGCCGGCCGCATGATCGGCATGATCGGCCCGGACGGCGTCGGCAAATCTAGCCTGCTGTCGCTGGTGGCCGGCGCGCGCGCCGTGCAGCAAGGCAGCGTCACGGTGCTGGGCGGCGACATGCGCAGCAAGCGCCATCGCGACGACGTCTGCCCGCGCATCGCCTACATGCCGCAGGGCCTGGGCCGCAACCTGTATCCGACGCTGTCGGTGGAGGAGAACCTGCAGTTCTTCGGCCGCCTGTTCGGCCACGACGCCGCCAGCCGCCGGCGCCGCATCGACGAGCTGACCGCCAGCACCGGCCTGGCGCCGTTCCTGCAACGGCCGGCCGGCAAGCTGTCCGGCGGCATGAAGCAGAAGCTGGGCCTGTGCTGCGCGCTAATCCACGATCCCGACCTGCTGATCCTCGACGAACCCACCACCGGCGTCGATCCGCTGTCGCGCGCGCAGTTCTGGGACCTGATCGCCCACATCCGCCGCCAGCGTCCCGCCATGAGCGTGGTCGTGGCCACCGCCTACATGGAGGAAGCCGACCGCTTCGACTGGCTGGTGGCGATGGACGGCGGCCAGGTGCTGGCCACCGGCACGCCGCAGGAACTGCGCGCCCGCACCGCCACCACCACGCTGGAGCAAGCCTTCATCGCGCTGCTGCCGGCCGAGAAGCGCGGTGACCATCACGCGGTGACGGTGCCGCCGTTCCAGCCGTCCGAAGGCAACGACAGCATCGCCATCGAAGCCCAGGGCCTGACGATGAAGTTCGGCGATTTCACCGCGGTCGACCACGTGGACTTCCGCATCCGCCGCGGCGAGATCTTCGGCTTCCTCGGCTCCAACGGCTGCGGCAAGTCCACCACCATGAAAATGCTGACCGGCCTGCTGCCGGCCACCGAAGGCAGCGCCCTGCTGTTCGGCCGCGAGGTCGACGCCGGCGACATGGCCACCCGCCGCCGGGTCGGCTACATGTCGCAGGCCTTCTCGCTGTACGGCGAGCTGACCGTGGCGCAGAACCTGGTGCTGCACGCCCGCATGTTCAGCGTGCCGGAAGCCGAGATCGAGGGCCGCGTGGCCGACATGGCGAACCGCTTCGGCCTGGACAACGCGCTCGACTCCCTGCCCGAGCAGTTGCCGCTGGGCGTGCGCCAGCGCCTGTCGCTGGCGGTGGCCATGGTGCACAAGCCGGAACTGCTGATCCTGGACGAGCCGACCTCCGGCGTCGATCCGGTGGCGCGCGACATGTTCTGGCGCCTGATGATCGACCTGGCGCGCAACGACCAGGTCACCATCTTCATCTCCACCCACTTCATGAACGAGGCCGAGCGCTGCGACCGCATCTCGCTGATGCACGCCGGCCGTGTGCTGGTAAGCGCCTCGCCGGCCGCGCTGCCGGCCATGCGCAACGTCGGCACGCTGGAGCAGGCCTTCATCTCCTACCTGGAGGAAGCGGCCGGCGAAACGGCGCCGCCCGCTCAGGCCACCCCGGCCACCCCGGCGGCCGCCGAGGCGCCTGCATCCCCGCACGCCGCCACGCCGCGCGCCCGCTGGCGCCGCGCCCTGCAACGCGGCTTCAGCTACACGCTGCGCGAGACGCTGGAACTGCGCCGCGACCCGGTGCGCGCCACGCTCGCACTGCTGGGCACCGCCATCCTGATGTTCATCATCGGCTACGGCATCAACATGGACGTGGAAAACCTGTCCTACGCCGTGCTGGACCGCGACCAGAGCGGCTTGAGCCAGAACTACGCGCTCAACTTGTCCGGCTCGCGCTACTTCATCGAACGCGCCCCGATTGCCGACTACAACGACCTGGACCGCCGCATGCGCAGCGGCGAACTGGCGCTGGCGATCGAGATCCCGCCCGGCTTCGGCCGCGACCTGCAACGCGGCGCGCCGGTGACGGTGGGCGCCTGGGTCGACGGCGCCATGCCGATGCGCGCCGAGACCACGCGCGGCTACGTCCAAGCCATGCACATGGGCTGGCTGGCCGACATGGCCCAGCACCGCCTGGGCATGAAGCTGGCCGGCGCCGGCACGCTGGAAACGCGCTACCGCTACAACCCCGACGTCAAGAGTCTGCCGGCCATGATCCCGGCCGTGATCCCGATGCTGCTGATGATGATCCCCGCCATGCTCAGCGCCTTGTCCGTGGTGCGCGAGAAGGAGCTCGGCTCCATCCTCAACCTGTACGTGACGCCGGTAACGCGGCTGGAATTCTTGCTCGGCAAGCAGATCCCCTACATCGCGCTGGGCATGCTGAACTTCGTGCTGCTGACCATCCTGGCCGCCACCGTATTCGGCGTGCCGGTCAAGGGCAGCTTGCTGGCGCTGACCTTGGCCGCGCTGGTCTACGTGATCTGCTCCACCGGGCTGGGCCTGCTGGTGTCCACCTTCACGCGCAGCCAGATCGCCGCGCTGTTCGTGACCATGATCGGCACCATCATCCCCTGCGTACAGTTCGCAGGTTTGCTCAATCCGGTATCCGGCCTGTCCGGCGCCGGCGCGCTGATCGGCCGCATCTACCCAGCCACCCATTTCCTCACCATCAGCCGGGGCGTGTTCAGCAAGGCGCTCGGACTGGGTGAACTGGGCGGCTCGATGTGGCCGCTGCTGCTGGCGGTGCCGGTGATCCTGACGGCATCGGCACTGCTGCTGGACAAACAGGAACGATAACCATGCGCGTACCATTGAACACCCGCCTGGCCCACATCTACCGGCTCGGCATCAAGGAGCTGTGGAGCCTGCTGCGCGATCCCGCCATGCTGGTGCTGATCGTCTACACCTTCACGCTGTCGATCTACGTGGCCGCCACGGCGATGCCGGAAAGCCTGCACAACGCCGCCATCGCGATCGTCGACCTGGACGGCTCGCCGCTGTCGGCGCGGATCACGGCCGGCTTCTACCCGCCGCACTTCCACACGCCGTCGGTGGTGAACGCCACCCAGGCCGACGCGGGACTCGACAACGGCGACTACACCTTCGTGCTGTCCATCCCGCCCGGCTACCAGCGCGACACGCTGGCCGGCCGCTCGCCGTCCATCCAGCTCAACATCGACGCCACGCGCATGAGCCAGGCCTTCACCGGCAACGGCTACATCCAGCAGATCGTCAGCACCGAGGTGGGCGACTTCCTGCGCCGCCAGCAGCAGGCCGCCGCGCCGCCGGTCGACCTGGATTTGCGGATGCGCTTCAATCCCAACCTGGAGCAGTCGTGGTTTGGCTCGCTGATGGAGATCATCAACAACGTCACCATGCTGTCGATCATCCTGACCGGCGCCGCGCTGATACGCGAGCGCGAACACGGCACCATCGAGCACCTGCTGGTGATGCCGGTGACGCCGATGGAAATCATGCTGGCCAAGGTGTGGTCGATGGGGTCGGTGGTGGTGCTGGCGGCGCTGTCGTCGCTGCTGTTCATCGTGCAGGGCGCGCTGCACGTGCCGATCACCGGCTCGATCGCGCTGTTCGTGCTGGTGACGGCGCTGCACCTGTTCGCCACCACCTCGATGGGGATTTTCCTCGCCACGCTGGCGCGCAGCATGCCGCAGTTCGGCATGCTGCTGGTGCTGGTGCTGCTGCCGCTGCAGCTGCTGTCGGGCGGCTCGACGCCGCGCGAAAGCATGCCGGTGCTGGTGCAGGACATCATGCTGGCCGCGCCGACCACGCACTTCGTCGCCGCCGCCCAGGCCATTTTGTACCGGGGCGCGGGACTGTCCGTGATCTGGCCGCAGATGCTGGCGCTGGTGGCGATCGGCGCGGTGCTGTTCGCCACGTCGCTGCGGCGCTTCCGCAAGACCATCGGGCAGATGGCCTGACGCGGATCAGTCGTGGAAGGCCTCGACCACCTTGCGCTGGCCAAGCATGAAGGCGTCGGCCACGTGGCGCAGCGGGGCCACGTCCACGTCCGAGCGGCCGGCCCGGACAAGTTCGGCGAAGCGGCGGTACAGCGACGGGTACTCGGCCTCCTTTTCCAGCGGCTGCTCGACGCCACCCAGCCACAGGCGCGCGCCGCCGTCGCTCAGTTTCAGCTCGCCGTCGGCGGTCTGCACGACGACGTCCCAGCTTTGCTTGCCGGTCTGGCGCCAGTCGAAACTGGCCTGCACCGGCATGCCGGCGCCGTCCTGGAACCGCAGCTCGGCGCCGATGGGCGCGTCGCGGTTCTCGGGGAACTCCAGCGCGGCGTGGTTCAGGAAGATCGGCGACGGCAGGATCTCGGTGACGATGGACAGCGCGTTGATGCCCGGATCGAACACGCCCAGGCCGCCCGCCTGCCAGATCCATTCCTGGTTCGGGTGCCACTGGCGCACGTCTTCCTTCCAGATCACCTGCATCGCGGTCGGCGCGTGGGCGGCCAGGTAGGCTTTGGCCGGCTGCACGCCGGGCGCGTAGCGCGAATGCCAGCTGGTGAACAGCGTCAGGCCGCGGGCGGCGGCCAGCGCCTCCAGGTCCGCCACTTCGGACAGCGTGGCGCCGGGCGGCTTCTCCAGGAACACGTGCTTGCCGGCCAACAGCGCGGCGCGCGCGGCCTGGTAGCGGTACTGCGGCGGCATGCACAGCGACACGGCGTCGATCTCCGGCACAGCGGCCAGCATCGCCTCGATGGAGGTGAAACCGGGCAGGCCTTCGACCGTGTTATGCCGGCTGGCCGAGGCCACCAACTGGAAATCCGGGTTCGCCGCGACGGCGGGCAAGTGCTGGTCGTGGACGATCTTGCCGACGCCTACGATCGCAAGTTTAATTGCTGACATCATCTGACTTTCAAAGAGTGGGGATTGTGCGCCCCCATGCTACGACGAACGATGCCGGCAAATCCAATCAATTTTATCGCGCCAGACATACCGAAATGGCATGCCGGAGCCAAATAAGTGCGAAAATGCCGGCCTTTGCCACCTTTGAAGATCCAGCATGACCCATCCCCTGCTCGCGCGCGATGCGCGCCGTATCGAACGCTACGCGGCCATGGCCGAGGCCGCCCGCTTCCTGCACCCGGTGCAGCAAGCCATGCTGCACCGGCGCGGCTGGCTCAGGATGCTGGCGCCGCGCGCCAGCGGCGGCGCCGAGCTGCCGTTGCCGCAGGCGGTTCGGCTGGAGGAAGCGGTAGCCGCGATCGACGGCAGCATGGGTTGGGTGCTCACGCTGTGCGCCGGCGCCGGATGGTTCGCCGGCTTCCTGCCGCCGCCACTGGCGCGCGACATCATCGGCGGCAAGCGCGTGTGCCTCGGCGGCAGCGGTGCGCCGACCGGCTACGCCGACCAGGACGGCGATGGGGAAGCCGCAGGGTTCCGCATCACCGGCCGCTGGGACTACGCCAGCGGCGCGCCGATGGCCACCCATTTCACCCTGAACGCGGTGCTGCGCGCCAACGGCCAGCCGCTGCTGGACGAACATGGCGCGCCGCGCATCCGCGCCTTCCTGGTGCCGGCGGAGCTGGTGCGGATCGTGCCGTCGTGGGCCAGCATCGGCCTGCGCGCCAGCGCCTCGCACAGCTACCGCATCGACGGCGCCTGGATCGGCAAGGACCATGGCTTCACCATCAGCCCCGCCGCCGCCACGGCGGACGGGCCGCTGTACCGCTTTCCATTTTATTCGCTGGCCTTCGTCACGCTGGCGGCCAATGTGGCGGGGATGGCGAGCCACTTCATGCGACTGGCGCGGCCCTGCATGAGCCGCCGCCGGCATGCCACCAAAGGCCTGCCGCTGCTGGAGGTTCCCGAGGTCGCAGCGCTGGTGCGCGCCAGGGAGCAGGTCCACGCCGCGGCCCGCGCGCACTTCTACCATGTGCTGGACCGCAGCTGGGCGATGGTGGAAAACGGTACGACGCTGGACGACAGCGACCTGCACGCGCTGCAGGCCAGCTCACTGGCGCTGGTGGCCGCCTCGCGCGCGGCGGTCGATGAGCTGTACCCCTACTGCGGCCTGTACGCCGCCCACGAGGACAGCGCCATTAACCGGGTCTGGCGCGACTTCCACACCGCCAGCCAGCACTCGCTGCTGCTGCCGTAGGAACAGCGACGACGACGGCGCCGTCAGGCCAGCAGCACGAGTAGCGCCGGCAGCACCATGCCGCCCGCCAGCGCAAGGCCGGCCGACCGGCGGCTGCGCGGATTAGTGAACGCGATATACAAGCCCGTCAGCGACGACAGGCACAAGCCCGCCGCCAGCGCCACCACGAACAGCTTTAGCGGCATGTTGACGTGTTCCTCCGGCGCGGCGGCGCGCGCCGGCGCGGCCGGCGCAGGTGCGGCCGACGCGGGTGCGGCGGCGGGTGCCTTCGGCTTGGGCGGCTCGTACATCTCCTGATCCTTGTGCAGCGCAGCCATGGCCGCGATCCACGGATAGGTCGGCGGATCGCCGCGGTGCGCGCCCTTGTGCAGGTCGAACGCTTGCAGCGCCCCGGAGAGGGCAAAGAACACAATGGCCGGCGTGAAGAAGACGCCGAGGTGGCGGTGCAACTGTCGTAATGTGAGCATATCCTTATCCTTGTTAAATCAAGCCGTTGGCAAATACACGGTGACCACCAAGCCAACGCCCTCGTTACTGGTCAATTCAATGTCGGCGCCATGGCCCTCCACCACGTTCTTGACGATGGACAGGCCAAGGCCGCAACCCCAGACCGCGTTGCCGTCCGGCCGGTAGAAGCGGTCGAACAACCTCGCGCGTTCCGCCTCCGGCACGCCGGGCCCGTTGTCGGCCACCCGCAGAAACGCCATTCCGCGTTCCAAGCCGGCAGAGACATCGACCTGCCCGCCCGGCTGCGTATAGCGCACAGCGTTGTCGACCAGGTTGCTGAGCATGACCGACAAACCTTCCGGATGCACCGGCACCCACAGCGGTTCGCCGCCGCCCGCCACACCCAGATCGATGCCCCGGCTTTCGGCCAGGATGCTGTGATCCGCGACCACCTGCCGCGCCAGCGCCAGCAGGTCGGTCCGCACCAGCGCCGGCCGCGCGTGATGCTGCTCGTGGCGGGCCAGCGTCAGTAGCTGATGCACCAGATGCGTGGAGCGGTCCAGCCGTTCATGCAGCCGCTGGAACGAGACCTGGCGCTGTTCGTCGCTGCCGGCCCGCTCGGCCAGTTGCAACTGGAGCTTGAGCGCCGTCAGCGGCGAGCGCAGTTCGTGCGCGGCGTCGGCGACGAAGCTGCGCTGCGCCGCCATCGCGCTGTCGATCTTGCCCAGCAGGCCGTTGAGCGCGACGACGATCGGCATCAACTCGGGCGGCATGCCGGCGGTCTCCAACGGCTGCAACGAACCGGGGGAGCGGCCATGCACGGCCTGCGCCACCTGTTCCAATGGCCGCAGCGCCAGGCCGACCACGATCCAGATCAGCGCCCCCAACGCCGGCAACAGCGCCAGCAGCGGCGGCACGATGCGCAGCGCCATGTGCGCCGCGATACGCTCCCGCATCGCGAACGGCTGGGCGATCTGCATGTAGTAGTCCGCCCGCTGTTCGCCGTACACGCGCCAGCGCTCGCCCCGATGGGTGATGGAGCCATAGCCCGCCAGCGACTGCCTCGGCAAGGCCTGCGACGGCTCCGACACATACGCCACGCGGCCGGCGGCGTCCCACACCTGCACCAGCACCGCATCGTCCAGGTCCGCGTCCTTGGGCACCTGGACGCCATCGCCCAAATGCGGCGGCAAGGCCCACGCCACCTCGCGCAGGCGCAGGTCCGACTGTTCATCGGCTTCGTGATTGGCCCGCTGGAACAGCAGCAGGCCTGCAATCAGCGTGCAGCAGAGGGTGCCGAACAACAGCCCGGCCAACAAACGCGCGCGGATCGACTTCATGTCAGGCTGGCCAGCTTGTAGCCGACGCCGCGCACATTCTTGATAAACTCGCTGCCCAGTTTCTTGCGCAGGTGATGGATGTAGACGTCGATGGTGTTGCTCTCGATTTCCTCGCCCCAGCCGTAGATCTTCTCTTCCAGCTGGGCCTTGGACACCACGCTGCCCGGCACATCGAGCAGCGCGCGCAGCAGGGCGAATTCGCGCGACGACAGGTGTAGGGCCACGCCGTTGAACGTGGCCTCATGCGCCGCCAGGTTGACGCTCAGGGCGCCATGCGTCACCAGCGAATGGTGATGGCCGCCGCGCCGGCGCAACACGGCGCGGATGCGGGCCAGCAGTTCATCGAGGTCGAACGGCTTGACCAGGTAATCGTCGGCGCCCGCGTCGAGGCCTTCGACGCGGGAGGCGGTGGCGTCGCGCGCCGTGACGATCAGCACCGGCGTCTGGCCGCCCTGCGCGCGCAGGCGCCGCAGCACGTCCATGCCCTGCCGCCCTGGCAGGCCCAGGTCCAGTATCAGCAGGTCGTAGATATCCTGCCGCATCGACAGCTCGGCCGCCACGCCATCCCGCACCCAGTCGACCGCATACCATTCGCCGCGCAGGGCCTCCAGCATGCTCTCGCCGATCATCGGATCATCTTCTATCAACAGCAGTCGCATGGTCGCTCAGGGTGTGGCGTAGCCGGCCGCCTGCATCAGGCCCAGGGACAGCAACGTGCTCGATATCGTCGTTTTCATCGTTTTCTGCGGAAGTGAGTGAGTACCGCAGTGTATGCGGTTCTTCATTAAACGACTATTAACGTCGCGCGCTCAGAACCAGATCCGGCGAAAGACCTGGTCCTTGTCGACCAGCAGGTGCTTGAGGCCCGCCAGCACATGAAGGACGATCAACGCCGTCATGATGACCGCCAGCCCGGAATGGACATCGAAGAACTGCTCGGCCACGTCATGGTCCGGCGTGAACCACGCGGGGAAAGCGGCTCCGAACAGCGCCACGCCACGCTTGGTATGTGCCGCGCCGAGAAAGCCGATCACCGGCATCGCGAACATGCAGGCATACAGCAGCCATTGGGTCAGGCTGGAGATCGTCCTTTGCCAACCGGGCACGCTGGCCGGCAGCGGCGCCGGCTTGTGCGTGAGCCGCCAGCACAGGCGGATCAGCAGCAAGGCAAACAGCACCAGGCCGAACGACTTGTGCTGGTCGAAGTACCAGCCGCTTCCCGGTTCGTCTTCGATGGCCATCATGTACCAGCCCACGCCCAGCAGGCCGACGATCAAGGCCGCGCACAGCCAGTGCAGCCACACCGCCAGCCGCCCGTAGCGCCACTCGTTCAGTCGATCGTTCATTTTGATTTTCCTTTCCATTTGACGAACTCGAACCATGCCACGCCCAGCGCGGCGACCAAGACCGACAACGCCAGCGGCCCCGCGCCGGGTATCGCGAAGGCAAACAGCTCCCGAACCGGCGCCACGGCCAGCACCAGCGCCAGCAACAGCAAAGTCGACACGGCGATCCAGGCGAAGGACCGGTTCGGCGCCGCGCGCCGTCCCCGCGCGGCCGGCGTCCAGCTGCGGTTGGCGTAGATCAGCCCAAGGTTGGCCAGGATCAGCGCGAGGAAGGTCGTGGTGCGCACGCCCGCCTCGGACTGGCCCGACCACGCGGCCAGCAGATGGTGGCCGGTCAGGATCAGCAGCAGTCCGCTCCCTTGCAGCAGGCCGCGCACCAGGATCTCGCGGTCGAACAGGTGCTGGCCGGGGCTGCGCGGTTTGGCCGACATCGCGCCGGCCTCGATCGGCTCGGCCTCGAACACGATGGAACAGGCGGGATCGATCACCAGCTGCAGGAACAGGATGTGCACCGGCATCAGCAGGATCGGCCAGCCCAGCAGCACCGGCAGGATCGACAGGCCGACGATCGGCACGTGCACCGCGACGATGAACACGATCGCCTTGCGCAGGTTGGCGAACAGGCGCCGGCCGTGGCGCACCGCCAGCAGCAGCGACGAAAAATCGTCCTTGAGCAGCACCAGCGCGGCCGCCTCGCGCGCGACATCGCTGCCGCGCGCGCCCATGGCCACGCCGATGCTGGCCGCCTTCAGCGCCGGCGCGTCGTTGACGCCGTCGCCGGTCATGGCGACGATGTCGCCCCGGCTGCGGAAGGCCTGCACCAGCCGCAGCTTCTGCTCCGGCGAGATCCGGCAGAACACCCCGGTGGCGGGCAGCCGCGCCCGCAGCGCGGCGTCGTCCAGCGCGCCCAGCTCCTCGCCGGACAGCAGCCCGACCCCGGGCCCGGCGATGCCCGCCTGCCGCGCGATCGCCAGCGCCGTGGCCGGATGGTCGCCGGTGATCATCACCACGCGCATGCCCGCCGCCTGGCATTCCGCCACCGCCCGCGGCACTTCCGGCCGCACCGGATCCTCCAGCGCCACCAGGCCGAGAAACACGAAATCGAAATCATGCTGGTTGTCCGGCAGGCGCACCGCCGGGAAGCTGGCGCTGGCGACGGCGATCACGCGCAGGCCGCTGTCGGCCATCGCCGCCACCTGCACCGCGATGGCGGCGGCGCGTTCCGGCGCCATGTGGCACAGGTCGACGATGGCCTCCGGCGCGCCCTTGGCGGCGACCAGCCAGGCCGAGTGGTCCGGCGAGCGCCACACCCGCGACATCGCCAGCATCTGGCGCGACAAGGGATAGTCGTCGATCAGCGTCCAGTCGGCGTGCAGGTGTTCGGTGTCGGCCAGCAGGCGCGCGCCGGCCTCGCCGATGGCGGACTCCATCGGATCGAAGGCGCGCCGATGGCTGGCCAGCACCGCGTATTCGAGCAGGCCGTGCAGCTCTTCCTGCAAGGCCTCCGGGTTCGCCGGCTGGCAGGCGTAGCCGCCCTGCTCCGACCACAGCTGCGCGACCCGCATGCGGTTGACGGTCAGCGTGCCGGTCTTGTCGACGCACAGCACGCTGGTTGCGCCCAGCAGCTCGATGGCCGGGATGCTGCGCGCCAGCACCTGTTCGCGTCCCAGCCGCCGCGCGCCCAGGCCCAGGAACAGCGTCAGGATGACCGGCAATTCCTCCGGCAGGATCGCCATGGCCAGCGTCAGCCCGGCCAGCAAGCCTTGCAGCCAGTCGCCGCGCAGCCACCAGTGGGCGAACGCCAGGCCGGCGGCCAGGCACAGGCCGGCCACGGCGACCGTCTTGACCACGCGCCCGGTCTCCACCTGGATCGGCGTCAGCTCGCCGCCCAGCGTCGCCAGCGACACGCCGATGCGTCCCAGCGCGCTGCGCGCCCCGGTCGCCACCACCACCCCGCTGGCCGTTCCCTGCGTGACCAGCGTGCCGGAGTAGACCCGGCTGTCGACCTCGCCCGCGCCTTCCGCCGCCGCATGCTTGGTGACCGGCACGGACTCGCCGGTGAGCATCGATTCGTCTACCGTCAGGTTGGAGGCGGCCGTCAGTGTCATGTCGGCCGGCACGCGGTCGCCCTCGGCCAGCAGCACCAGGTCGCCCGCCACCAGCTCGCTGCCGGCGACGCGCTCCTGCCGGCCGTCCCGCACCACCAGCGCGCGCGGACAGGACAGGTCGCGCAAAGCGTCCAGCGACCGTTCGGTGCGCCGCTGTTGGAAAAATGTCATACCGATGACGACCAGCACGAAGCCCAGCAACATGAAAGCCTCACCCCGGTCGCCGATGGCCAGGTAGACCGCGCCGCAGGCCACCAGCAGCAGGAACATCGGCTCGGAGACCACGTCCACCAGCAGGCGCCACGCACCGAGCGGGCGCGACGCCGGCAGCTGGTTCGGGCCGTCGGCCAGCAGCCTGGCCGCCACCTCCGCAGCGGTGAGTCCTTGATCGTTCATGCAAGCATCCCAGTTCAGCGAACGGGCCAGCTTAGCACACGGACGCACCGAACGGTGGCGGCCGGTCCGGGCGGCACGACGGCGTCCTTTCCGCAGGCGCGGCCGCGGGCGCCGCTACCACATCTATCCGGCAAAGGCTTGATCCATATCATAAAAACACCCACCAGCACCGATCATAATGCCAATTCAAGGGCATCTTGCCGCCCGCTGTGACCGCCCAGGAACGTCATGCACCGTCTACACACCGTACGCAATATCTTGCTGTTCATTGTGGCCGCCCTGGTCCTGCCCGCCTTTCTGATCGGCCTGGTCTGGTCGTTGCAAGCGTTCGACGCCAGCCGCGCCCGCAGCGAGGCCCAGGCCCTGCAAACGGCGCGCAGCCTGATGCTCGATATCGACAGCGAGTTCAAGTCGCTCGGCGCCGTGGCCGGCGCGCTGACGACCTCGCAGGCCTTGCAGGACGGCCACCTGGTGGCATTCCAGCGCCAGGCCGAAGCGGCCAGGCGCTACACCAACGCCACCAACTTCGTGCTGACCGACGTCCACGGCCAGCAGCTGCTCAACACGCTCAAGCCGTATGGCACGCCGTTGCCCCGGCACGGCAATCCGGCCTTGATCGACAAGGCGGCGAAAAGCGGGCGCATGCAGGTATCCGACCTCTATGTCGGCGCCGTCACCGGCGCCGGCGTCATGAGCATCTGCCTCCCGGTGCGGGTCGACGGCAAGCTCGCCTATTTCCTCGACGCCGGCCAGAACGCCGCAGAGTTCGCGAGCCTGCTGGCCAGCCGCAAGCTGCCGGCCGACTGGGTGGTGGCCATCATCGATGGCGGCGGCACCATCGTTGCGCGCAGCCGGGCGCCGGCACAGTATTTGGGCAAGCGCGCCCAGCCCGACCTGCTGCGGCTGATCGCCGCCGCGCCGCAGGGGCATGCCCGCTTGATGACGCTCGAAGGCATCGCGGTGTACACGAGCTTTGCCCGCTCCCCGGACAGCGGCTGGGCGGTCGCCATCGGCATCCCGGCGGCCAGCGTGGACGGCGAACTGTGGCGCTCGCTGGCCTTCAACCTGAGCGCCAGCGCCCTGCTGCTGGCGGTCGGCGTCGCGCTGGCCGTGTTCGCGGGCGCCCACATCCGCCGCGCCATGGCCCAGCTGGTCGAGATCTCGGCCGCGCTGGGCAGCGGCGCCGACCTGCCGCCGCACCACA
>NZ_WWCX01000126.1:0-14838 GCF_009857655.1 Duganella vulcania | reverse complement strand
AGCTGGCCGGCACCTCGCGCGCCGCGCGCGCCGCCACCCTGACGCCGGCGGCCACCGCCACCACCATCCTCAGCACCGGCCCGGCCGCCGCGCGCATGGACTACGTGTTCGTCGGCGACGGCTACACGGCGGCGGAAATGGACAAGTGGCATGCGGATGCTCAGAAGATCATCGACGGCTTCTTGGCCGATCCGCTGTTCGCCGCCAACCGCGCCAACATGAACGTGCGGCGCGTGGACGTGGCCAGCAACCAGTCCGGCGTGGACGAACCGGACAAGGGCATCTACCGCGACACCGCGATGGACGCCGCCTTCAACTGCTACAACATCGACCGCCTGCTGTGCGTGGACAACGACAAGGCGCAGGAGATCGTCGGCTCGGTGCTGGCGCCGGACGAGCGCGATGTGATCATCGTGGTCGCCAACTCTACCCGCTACGGCGGCTCCGGCGGGCAGGTCGCCACGCTGTCGATGGCGACGCAATCGATCGAGATCGCGCTGCACGAGATCGGCCACACCGCGTTCGGGCTGGCCGACGAATACGACTACGGCACCTGCAGCCTGAACGGCGAGCCGGGCGAACCGGACGTGACGATGAACGGCACCCGCAGCGTCAAGTGGCGCGGCCTGATCTCGGCCAGCACGCCGGTGCCGACCAGCCCTGGCGCCTACCCGAACGGCACCGTGGGTGTGTTCCAGGGCGCGCAATACTGCGCCAGCGGCAAATACCGTCCGACCGAGAACTCGCGCATGCGCAATCTGGGTTATCCGTGGCACGCGGTGAATGAAGGGGCGGCGGGCAAGGTGTTCGCGCAATACACCGGCAGCGCCGGCGGCGTCACGCAGACCGGCGTGCTGGCCAGCGGCGGCACCGCCTACGCGCCCAGCGCCTCGCCTGGATGGGTACAGGCGGGGGCCGGCGCCTTCACGCTGAACCTGAGCGGAAAAGTGGGGACCGATTTCCGGGTCTCGCTGTACCAGTGGGGCGCCAACGGCTGGGCGCAGGTGGCCGCCAGCCAGGGCACGTCACCGAACAAGACGCTGAGCTACAACGCCCCGGCCGGCTACTACTACGCGATGATCAGCGCGGCGGCCGGCAGCGGGGCCTACTCGCTGACGTATAGCTACACCAAGCCTTAACGGGGAGCGGTGGCGCGCTCCAGGTCGGCCAGCCACAGCATGGCCGACTCGCGGCTCGTCCCGCACATTTCGGCCGACGGCTGCAGGCCGCCGCAGAAGGCCGGGCGTTCGGGACGGCCGAAGATCTTGCAGCGGTTGTCGTCGGCCAGCTGGATGCAGCGCACGCCGGCTGGTTTGCCGTCGGGCATGCCGGGGATGGGGCTGGTGATCGAGGGCGCCGTGCAACAGGCGCCGCAGTTGGGACGGCAGTCCAGCGCGGGCGGTGTGGTTTTCATAGGGGCGTCATTTTACGCCCCTTTTTCCGCCGCCAGCCATTTCGCGATCGATGCCGCCACCCATGGGCCGTCGTCCAGCGGCAGGTCGTGGCCGGCGCTGGGGTGCACCATCAGCGGCGCGTCCCATGCCTGCGCCAGCCGCAGCGAGCAGCCATGGTCCACCAGCTGGTCGCCGGCGCCGGCCATGATCAGCAGCGGCACGGCGGGCCGCGCGGCCGGTGCGCGGAAGCGGGCGGCGGACCACAGCTGACGCAGCGCGTTGGCGCGCGTGACCGGATACTCGCGCTGGTAGCCCAGCCAGCGTTGCAGCAGTTCCTTGCGTCCGGCGGCGTCGCCGCCACGGCTGGTCAGGCGCAGGATCAGGCGCTCCTGCCGCTCCACGCCGCCGCGCAGCATCAGGTTGACGATGGCAGGATAGTTTTGCCAGCGCAGCCGCTGGTGGAAGCGGCTGTAGGGCCGCATGCTGGTGTTGATCAGCACGCAACGCTCCACTTCACCGGGATAGCGGCTGCACCACTCCACCGCCGCCATGCCGCCCAGCGACAGCGCCAGCAGCGAGTAGGGCGGTTCGATGCCGCGCGCGCGCAGGTCGCCGCGGCAGAACTCCACCATCCGCGCCACCCGCGTGGCGCTGCGCAGCGCGTGGCGTTCGCCGTTGCCGGGCAGGTCGGGCGTGACGATGGCGGCTTCCGGCAGCGCGAGCGCGGTGGCCAGCTGCGCGGGGAAGCCGCCCCAGTGCCGCTGCTCGCGCATCAGGCCGCGCAGCAGGACCCAGTGGCTCATGCGTCGTACCATTGCGCCAGCGCGCGCCGGTGCTGGACCTTGCGCGCCATCCCCTCCGGCATCCAGCGCCCGTGGCTGTTGGCCGCGCGCATCAGGAAGTCGAACCAGATCAGGTGGCGCCGCAGCACCCGCTGCAGCCGGTGGCGGGCGGTCGGGTTGAAGATGGCGATGCGGTCGAAGATCTGGCGCGGATTCTTCTTCACCCACAGCCACGAGCCCATCTCCAGCGTCAGCGGCAGGAACACGCGCTCGCTGTAGCTGGTGCCGTTCAGGTACAGGTAATCCCACAGGTCGCCGTGCGTGCGGTACTGGCGGCTCTGCGGCTCGAACACGTAGTTGTGGTTGGGGTAGCTCTGGCTGAACAGCTGCTCCAGCGCGCCGATGTCGGCCAGGTGCGGAATCGGCGCGGTGGTGTGCGCGTGCGGGAACCAGATGCGGTCGCGCAGGCCGAAGCCGGAGTGGCAGTCCAGCGCCATGCTGAACTGGCGCGACAGCAGCTCACGCTCGACCAGCTCGCACACGGCCTGGCTTTCCGCCTCCATCGGCGCGCCGGCCTTGCCGCGATACCACGGCAGGTGGTGGCTGTAGCGCTGCCCGCCCAGCATGAACGGCACCTTGTCGACCGCGCTCAGCGGCGCGTTGCGCATCAGGTCCACGCCCTGCGGATTGCAGCGCGTGGCCTGCCACATGCCGCCCGGATTGACCAGCGGCATGAACACCAGCCGCATCGATTCGAGCTGCTGGTGCAGGGTGCTGTCCCAGCGCAGCCGCGCCAGCAGGCTTTCCATGAACGACAGGATGACCTGGGTGCCGATGCGCTCCAGCCCGTGGATGCCGCCGAAGAAGCCCAGCGCCGGCACGTCCGGGCTGGGGTTGCCGAGCGCGATGCTGTAGACCGGGAACTGGCGGCCGTCGATCGCCACCGTGCAGGAGGTGCCGACCTCCAGATGCCGCCCGCCTTCGTCGATCAGGCGCTTCAGGGTGATCAGCTCAGGCAGGTTCTTCTCGGGCATGGAGGCGGACGCGGATGGGTGTGACCGATAGTGTAGCCCAGTCCCACACGGTTGGCGACGAGATAAAAGTTGTTTTGTATTTAATGTTATGCTCTTGAAAACATTACATCGGGAGGCTTACGCATGACAGCAAGTGCAGCACTTCGCAACACCATCGCCGGCGCCGTGCTGGCGCTGGGCAGCGCCACGGCGATGGCCGCGGGCGGCATCTCCAACTTCACGCCGTCCGAGAAAATCTCGGTCGGCACCATGTCCATCCTGGCCGCGCCGGTGGTCAGCGTGACCGCTTCGGCCCATGGCGATTCCGGGCCGGCCGCCGGTTCGATGGCGGTGGTGATCGGCGGCGCCTACGTCGTCAGTGGCGTCGGCCAGAGCGTGGCGGACGGCGTCGAGGTCGTGCTGACGTCGGTCAGCTCGGCGGGCAAGCTGTCGGTCAAGCTGGCCGGCAAGACGGTCGACGCGATCGGCCTGTCGGTGGGCACCGCGGTGCAGGTGGTGTCCGAAACCACCGGCACCCTGCTGGTGGCCTCGGGCAAGGTGGTGGCCTTCATTCCGAACGCGTTGGGCGAGGCGCTGCTGTCGCAAAAACGCCTGCCGCCGCAATGAGCGCGCGGGCCTTGCTGGGCGCGGCGGGCGTGATCGCCATGCTGGCGGCCGCGCCGGCGCACGCCGGGCGTTCGTGCGAAGAGCATCCGGTGACGCAGGCCGCGCTGACCGACGCGCTGGTCACCGGCCAGTCGCTGCAGGCCGCGCTGGACGCCACCGGCAGCGACGTGGCGATGATCGCGCGGCAGGGCCAGGACTTGTCCAAGTACGGCTTGAAGTACAGCCACGCCGGCCTGGCCTTCCGCGGCGCGCCGGGGCAGCCGTGGCGCGTGTACGAACTGCTCAACGAATGCGGCACCGCCGATTCCGCGCTGTGGGTCGACGGCCTGGCCAACTTCTTCCTGGAGAATCCGTTCACGCTGGACGCGCTGGTGATCGTGCCGCCGCCGAAGATCGCCGCCAAGCTGGGCGAGATCCTGCGCGATCCGGCCACGCTGCACGGCTTCCACGGCAGCCATTACAGCATGGTGGCTTATCCGTTCTCGACCAAGTACCAGAACTCCAACCAGTGGGTGCTGGAGGTGATGGCCTCGGCCGAGGCCACGGACTTCCGCATCCGCACGCGCGAGCAGGCGCAGTCGTGGCTGAAGATGGCCGGCTACACGCCGACCGAGATGCACATCGGCCCGTTGACGCGGCTGGGCGGGCGCGTGTTCAAGGCCAACATCGCCTTCGACGACCATCCGAACGCGCTGCGCTTCTCCGACCGCATCAACGCGGTGACGGTCGATTCGATGCTGGCCTTCCTGCGCGGGCGCGAGGACGGCTGGCGGGTGCAGGAGCTCAAGGGCCGCCGCTGACGCCATACAGGTCGCGGCACACCAGCGCGACCTGCTCGCGCAGCCAGCGCTGGGCCGGATGCGCGTCGTTGCGGCGGTGCCAGTGCAGCACGAAGGGCACCGGTTCCAGGTCCAGCTCCGGCGGCAGCGGCAGCACCGCCAAGGCGCGCGCCATGCCGCTGGCGCGCACCACGCCCTCCATCAATGTGGCCAGCAGGTCGCCGCCGGCGACGATGGCCGGCGCCGCGTACATCTGCGGCAGCGTCACGGCCACCTGGCGCCGGCGCTGCAACTGCGCCAGCCGGACGTCGACGTGGCCGACGCCGTCGCCCTCGGGCGACACCAGCAGGTGCCGGCAGCCCAGGAAGCGTTTCAGCGTCAGCTTCTTGTCCGCCAGCGGATGTCCTTTGCGCGCCACGCACACGAAGCGCTCCTGGAACAGCGGCAGGGTGGGGATGCGCGGCGTGCTGCCGCCGGGTACACCGACCGCGGCGTCGGCCTCGCCGGCATCGAGCAGCGCCAGCGCGTCCTCGCGCGCGCTGAAGGACTTGATGCGCAGCGTGACGCCGGGCGCCTTGTGCGCCAGCCGCGCCAGCAACGCCGGCAGCATGACGACGGCCGGATGGTCGGACAGCGCCAGCGTGAAGCGCACGGCCGCGCGCGACGGCTCGAAGTCCTGCGTGAACTCCAGCGTGCGCTGGATGCTGGCCAGCGCCTCGCCCAGCGGCGCCGCCAGTTCCAGCGCGCGCGGCGTCGGCTGCAGGCCGCTGGCGCTGCGCACGAACAGCTCGTCCTTGAGCAGCAGGCGTAGGCGCGCCAGCGCCGCGCTCATGGCGGGCTGGGTGCGGCCGATGCGCACGCCGGCGCGCGTGACGTTGCGTTCGCAGATCAGCGCGTCGAAGGCCACCAGCAGGTTGAGGTCTATGCCATGTAAATCCATGCCATGGATGATACTGCATATCCATTATCGATTGGACTTGCGTTGGTGGGGATTGCTACAGTGGCCGGGTCATCCACCGATACGAAAGCCCACCATGACCATGCAAGACAACGGCCTGACCACGGCCCAGCAGCAAGCCATCGAAACGCTGTACCGCGCCTTCAACGAGCGCAATCCCGACCTACTTGACCAGGCGCTGGCGCCGGACTGGCACGACACCCCGCTCGGCCCCGGCCAGCAACCCGGCCTGGCCGGCATGAAGCCGGTGGTCGCGATGTTCGGCGCCGCCTTCCCGGACGTGCACATCGCCATCCTCGACATCTTCGGCCGCGATGGCCGCGCCGCCGTGCGCGCGCGGATCACCGGCACCCATCGCGGCGAGTTTTTCGGCATCGCCCCTACCAATCAGCCTATTGCAATTGCGATCCATGAGTTCCATTATCTGGGGGCGGACCGCATTACGCATACCTGGCACCTGGAAGACTGGTTCGGCATGTTGAACCAGATCGGCGCCTGGCCCCCTGTTCAATAACTTTTTTTGGGATTCTTATGACCACTATCGCGATCGTGTACTTCAGCGGCTACGGCCACACCGTCAAACAGGCAGAAGCCGTGCAGGCTGGCGCCGCCGGCGTCTCCGGCGCGGAGGCGACGCTGTACCGCATCGACCAGAACGGCGACCTGGCCGAGGATGCGATGGCCGCCATCGCCAAGGCCGATGCCGTGATCTACGGTAGCCCGACCTACATGGGCGGCCCGGCATGGCAGTTCAAGAAGTTCGCCGACAAGTCGTCGGCCGCGTGGTTCGGCCAGAACTGGAAGAACAAGGTGGCCGCCGGCTTCACCAATTCGGCCTCGACCAACGGCGACAAGTTCTCCACCATCCAGTATTTCTGGACGCTGGCCATGCAGCACGGCCAGGTCTGGGTCGGCACCGGCCTGCTGCCGTCGAACAAGAAGGAGCATGGCCCGGCCGACGTCAACTGGACCGCCGGCTTTGGCGGCGCGCTGGCGATTTCGCCGTCGGACGCCTCGGCCGAGGAGGCGCCGCGCAGCGGCGACCTGGAGACCGCCCGCCTGTTGGGCAAGCGCGTGGCCGAACTGGCGGCACGCCTGGCTTGATGGTTTAACTCGCGGGAGCGGCCGCGCGGGCGACGATGTCCGCGCGGCTGATTTTATTGCTTGTAGATTCCGGCGCCGACCAGGTAGTCGTCCACCTTTTCAACGTAGCTCGATTTCTCTTCGATGCCCTTGGTGACCGGGTTGGGCCACTTGTAGTCGAACCATCCCTGGTTCTTGGTTTTGACGGTCTGGATAAAGCCCTTGATGATGTAGGTGCCTTCGGCGTCGTGCATGTCGATCAGGTTCTTGCCGACCATCTTGGAGGCGTTGCCGTTGCCGATCGCCAGATTGACGCCATTCAGATCGTAGACGAAGATGTACAGGTTGCGGTCGACGAACTGGCCTTTGGAATTGTTAAACTCGGCAAACGCCTTTTCCTTGCCGTTCGCCTTGATGTAGGCGACCGCCTTCTTGACCAGCGCGACGCAGTCTTCCGCGTTGGCGCGGTCGCTGGCGGCGTGGGCGCTGGTGGCCAGCAGCGTGCTCAGCACCAGCAGCACGACTTTAGAAATAAACTTTTTCATTCTGATCTCCGGTATAGTTTTCATCAGGAACGATACTATGAATTACGACATGAAAAACCCTTGATCTGGATCAAAGACAGCTTCATTTATTAAAGCTGGTCCTTGTCAAAACCATTTCTTTTGCAGCGCCGCGAACGTGCCATTGGCCTTGATGGCCTCCAGTCCCTTGCGAAAACGGTCGACCAGCACATCGTCGGTCTGCGGTCCGAACGCCATGTAGCTGCCGCCGCTGCCCAGCTCGGTCAATTGCAGCGCCCGCACCAGGGTCCTGGACAGTTCGCCGCCGTCGCGCCGCACGATGTCCGTCGCCACCAGGTCGCTCATCGCCCACAGATCGACGCGTCCCAGCTTCAGTTTTTCATAGTTGGTTTTGGGCTGGGAGTTGCCCTGCAGCTGGCGGCCCTTGACGAAGCCCTTCGACTCCAGATATTGCTCGCGCGCGTCGCCGTTGATGGTGGCGATCTTGTAGTTCAGGGCGTCGGTAAGATTGTCGAGCTTGATATGGCGTTCGCGCAGGGCGTACAGATAGGAGCTGTCGGGCGGGGAAATCACGCCGACCCATTTGAACAGGTGCTCGCGCTCGGGCGTGCGCATGATCGAGAAGATCAGCACGTTTTCCTTGTGCAGAGCCGTCGCGTAGGCGCGCGCCCAGGGCATGATCTGGATGTCGGCCCGCACGTCGATTTCCCTGAGGACGGCTTCGACGACCTCGGTGCTGAAGCCGGTGACCTTGCCGTTCTCCCAAAAATTGACGGGCCGGTTTTCCTCGGTGACGCAGGTGACCGTGGTGGTCGCGTGCGCGGTGGCCGACACCAATATCAGTACCAGCCAGAGCAGCAAGCGAAGCGTTTTCATCCCTGGTACTCCTCCGGCCCGGCGTCAAGAACTTTTTTCCATTATACGCAGGTTTAATTGCCGCAACATGTGGACGGCAGCCGCTCCGGCGGGGTGCTTCACCGCGCGCCGCGCCGCTCGGCCAGTTCGAACCATCCCATCCCGGCCAGCATGGCGCCAACGAACAGCATCGGTGGCAAGCCGCCGGTGGCCAGCGAGGTCAACGCCGGACCGGGGCAGTAGCCGGCCAGGCCCCAGCCCGCGCCGAACAGCAGGCTGCCCAGCACCAGGCGGCGGTCGAGGCGGCGATTGGCCGGCAATTGCATGGGCTCGCCCAGCACGGCGTGGCTGCGGCGCCGGGCCAGAGCGAAGGCGGGCAGCGCGACGGCGATCGCCCCGCCCATCACCAGCGCCAGCGACGGGTCCCAGTGTCCGGCCAGATCCAGAAAGCCCTGCACCTTGGACGGGTCGGTCATGCCGGACAGGATCAAGCCTATACCGAACAGCAGGCCGCTCAGGGCGGCGACAACGATGGACATGGGATGCTCCTCAGGCGAACAGGTGACGGACCGCGAACACGGTGGCAAAGCCGGACAGCATGAAGGCGGCGGTGGCCGCCAGCGAGCGCGGCGACAGGCGCGACAGTCCGCACACGCCGTGGCCGCTGGTGCAGCCGGCGCCGTAGCGCGTGCCGACGCCCACCATCAGCCCGGCCAGCAGCAGCGTGGCGTGGCCGGCGTCGACCTGCACGGCCGGCAGCGGCGTCCAGACCCGGTACAGCAGCGGCGCGGCCAGCAAGCCGGCGGTGAACGCCAGTCGCCAGCCGAGGTCGCCACGATGCGGCCGCAGCACGCCGCCGAGGATGCCGCTGATGCCGGCGATGCGGCCGTTCAGCAGGATCAGCAGCGCCGCGGCCAGGCCGATCAGCATGCCGCCGGCCAGCGACTGCCATGGCGTGAAGTGCAGCCAGTCTATGTTCATGTCGGATCTCCTTGCGATGCACAGAATTGTTGGTACAGGGTTTGCAACACCGCCTGCGCCCGGGGGCTGGCGATCTGGTAATGGATTTGTTTGCCCTCGCGGCGGGTGCGCACCAGCCCTTCTTCGCGCAGCACGCCCAGCTGCTGCGACAAGGTGGGCTGGCGGATGTCGAGCGCCTGCTCCAGTTGGCCGACGGCGTGTTCGCCCTGGGTCAGCTGGCACAGCAGCAGCAGCCGGTCCGGATGGGACAGGGCTTTGAGCAGGGCGCTCGCCTGCGCCGCAGCCAGGCGCATGCGCGCCGGATCAAATGAGGACATCGTGGCCACCATCAATATACATTTTTATATAATATCACAAAGTAGATTGATTGCGCGGGCAGGCCGGGCGGCTACGCCAGGCCGGCTTGCTTGAGGCGGCGGTACAGCGTGCGCTCGCTGCAGCCCAGCGCGGCGGCGAGCGCCTTGCGCGTGCCGCTGAAGCCCCGCACGTAGGCGGCGAAGTCGTCGTCGGCCAGCGCGGCCGGCGTGTGCAGCGCCGGCCGCGCGCCCAGGCCCAGGTGGGCGGCCTTGATTTCGCCATCGTCGGCAAACAGGCGGGCGCGCTCGATGACGTTGCGCAGCTCGCGGATATTGCCCGGCCAGTGATAGCCGTCGAGCGCGGCCAGCGCGTCCGGCGCCAGGCGCGCGCCGGCGCTGCCGCTGCGCTGCAACAGCGACTCGACCAGCAGCCCGATGTCGCCGTGGCGCTCGCGCAGCGGCGGCAGCTGCAAGGGGAAGGCCGCGATGCGGTAGTACAGGTCCTGGCGGAACTGGCCGTCCGCCACCATGCGCGCCAGCGGCTTGTGGGTGGCGGTCACCAGGCGGAAGTCGCTGCGCAGCGTCTCGACGCCGCCGACCCGGCGGTAGGTGCCGGATTCGATCAGGCGCAGCAGCTTGACCTGCATGGCCAGCGGCACATCGCCGATCTCGTCGAGGAACAGCGTGCCGCCGTTGGCGGTCTCGGCCAGGCCAGCCTTGCGCGACACCGCGCCCGTGAACGCGCCCTTTTCATACCCGAACACTTCGCTCTCGAACAGCGTTTCGCTCAGGCCGGAGCAATCCATCACCACGAACGGCCCGGCGCTGCGCGCGCTGGCCTCGTGCAGCGCGCGGGCGAACAGTTCCTTGCCGGTGCCCGATTCGCCCAGCAGCAATACCGGCAGCGTCGACGGCGCCACCCGCTGCAGCTCGCCGAGCGCGCGGTTGAACGCCGGCGACTGGCCCACCAGGCCGCTGCGGCTGGCGCGCGCGGACGCCTGGCGCACCGTCTGCAGGCGCTCGACAAAGCCGATCACCCGGTGGCCGGCATCGACGATCGGCCGCAGTTCCACGTCCACGTGCTCGGGGCCGCGCGGCGTGTGGTGGATGTGGAGCACGCGCTCCGGCGCGCGCGTGGCCAGCGCGCTTTGCAGCGGACAATGCTCGCCGGCCTGGTCGCACGGCACCGCGAACTGGTGCGACACGGCGTAGCAGGTGCGGCCGAGATAGGGCTTGCCGGCCACCGCGAACTGCCGCTTGTACGCCGTGTTGGCGGCCAGGATCTGATACGCGGTGTTCATGACGATCATCGGCGCGGCCTCGTGGTCGAGGTAGGAAATCAGCGCCCGCACTTCGGGCGCCTGCAATAGTTCTGAATCTGTCATGGTCAAGCTCCAGGAAATGACTGCCACGTCTGCCACTGGCAGTATGCCACTGACGCGCAAAGCTGTCAGCGGCTTCTCCCTGCCTGAAAAAATCTGCGCCAAATCAAAAACTTAGCCGCGCGCGGCCGCTGGCACGGGATTTGTACTTAGACAGGCATCCGTCCCGAGGAGAATAACGTGGAACCACTGTATATCGAAGGCTTTTACGACCAGGCCACCAGCACCATCAGTTACATCGTGCAGGACCGGCAGACCCGCGCCTGCGCGCTGATCGACAGCGTGCTGGACTACGACCCCGCATCCGGCCGCACCGGCACCGCCGGCGCCGACCAGCTGATCGCCCGCGTGCGGGCCCTCGACGGCAAGGTCGAGTGGATCCTGGAGACCCATGCGCATGCCGACCACTTGTCGGCCGCGCCCTACCTGAAGCAGCACCTGGGCGGACGCATCGCCATCGGCGGCCACATCCGCCAGGTGCAGGCGGTGTTCGGCAAGCTGTTCAACGCCGGCAGCGAGTTTGCCCGCGACGGCAGCCAGTTCGACCACCTGTTCGCCGACGACGAGGCGTTCCGGATCGGCAACCTGAGCGCGCGCGCCTGGCATACGCCGGGCCACACGCCGGCCTGCATGACCTATGTGGTCGACGGCGCCGACGAGCCGGCAGCGTTTGTCGGCGACACGCTGTTCATGCCGGATTACGGCACCGCGCGCTGCGACTTCCCGGGCGGCGACCCGCGCAGCTTGTTCCGCTCGATCAATCGCGTGTTGAGCCTGCCCGCGAACGCCAGGCTGTACATGTGCCACGACTACCGCCCGAACGGCCGGCCGCTGGCCTATGTGACGACGGTGGCCGAGCAGCGGCACGCCAACATCCATGTGCGCGACGGCATCAGCGAGGAGCAGTTCGTGGCGATGCGCAGCGCGCGCGACGCCGCGCTGGACCTGCCGGCCCTGATCCTGCCGGCGATCCAGGTGAATATGCGCGCCGGCCAGTTGCCGCCCGCCGAGGACAACGGCGTGCGTTACCTGAAGATCCCGCTGAACGCGGTGTGACCATGGAGACCGATCAACGATTGCTGCGCCACCTGGCGGTGGCGGTGCTGCTCAAGCTGGCGCTGCTGGCCGTCCTGTGGTGGGCATGGGTCAGGGATGCCCGCGTCGACGTCGACGCCGGCGCGATGGCCGACCGGGTCGGCGCGCCGCCCCGGCATACAGGAGAAAACAAGTGATTTCAGACCAATTGGTGGACTTGTCGCGGCTGCAGTTCGCGGCCACCGCGATGTACCATTTTCTATTTGTGCCGCTCACCGTGGGCATGGTGTGGCTGCTGGTCATCATGGAGAGCGTGTATGTGATGACCGGCAAGGTGATCTGGAAAGACATGACCCGCTTCTGGGGCAAGCTGTTCGGCATCAACTTCGCGCTGGGCGTGACCACCGGCATCACGCTCGAGTTCCAGTTCGGCACCAACTGGGCCTATTACTCGCACTATGTGGGCGACATCTTCGGCGCGCCGCTGGCCATCGAGGGCATGATGGCGTTCTTCCTCGAGTCCACCATGATCGGCCTGTTTTTCTTTGGCTGGGACCGGCTGCGCAGGCGGCAGCACCTGCTGGTCACGCTGCTGATGGCGGTCGGGACCAACCTGTCGGCGCTGTGGATCCTGATCGCCAACGGCTGGATGCAAAATCCGGTGGGCGCGCAGTTCAGCTACCTGACCATGCGCATGGAGACGGTGGACTTCTGGGCGGTGGTGTTCAACCCGGTGGCGCAGGCCAAGTTCGTCCACACGGTATCGGCCGGCTACGTGACCGGGTCGGTGTTCGTGCTGTCCATTTCCAGCTGGTACCTGCTGCGCCGGCGCGATGTCGAGTTCGCCAAACGCAGCTTCAGGGTGGCCGCCGCGTTCGGCCTGGCGTCGGCGCTGAGCGTGATCGTTCTCGGCGACGAGTCCGGCTACACGGTGGGCGAGGCCCAGCAGACCAAGCTGGCCGCGATGGAGGCCATGTGGGACACCAAGCCGGCGCCGGCCGGCCTGACGCTGGTGGCGGGCATCAACGAGGCGGCGTCGCGCAACGACTGGGAAATCGACGTGCCCTGGGTGATGGGGCTGATCGGCACGCGCTCGGTGAGCAGGCAGATCCCGGGCATCCACGAGATCCGGGAAAAGAACCGCGCCCGCATCGTGCGCGGCATCGTCGCCGTCAACGCGCTCGAAGCGTTGCGCCGGCAGCGCGGCGACGCGCACGCGCTGGCCACCTTTGACGAGTACAAGGCCGACCTGGGCTTCGGCCTGCTGTTGAAGAAGTACGTGGCGGACGTCAACCAGGCCACGCCCGCCATCATCGAGCGCGCGGTGCAGGACACGGTGCCGCGCGTGACGCCGATGTTCTGGGCGTTCCGCGCGATGGTCGGGCTGGGCGTGGCGCAGCTGGCGCTGTTCGCGCTGGCGTTCCGCAGCACGCTGGGCGCGGCCGGCACACAGCGGCCGTGGCTGCTGCGCTGGGCCCTGTGGATGCTGCCGGCGCCGTGGATCGCCTGCGAGCTGGGCTGGTTTGTCGCCGAGTATGGCCGCCAGCCGTGGACCATCTACGGCGTCCTGCCGACCCACCTGAGCGTGTCCACCCTCGGCGTCGGCAACCTGTACGGTTCGCTGGCCGGCTTCGTGGGCTTCTACACGCTGCTGCTGGCGGTCGAGATGTTCCTGATGATCAAATTCGCGCGCCTGGGGCCGGGCAGCCTGGGCACCGGCCGCTACGCCCACGACGCTGTGTTGAAGGAGCTGCACCATGCTTGATTACGCCATGCTGAAAATCATCTGGTGGGTGCTGGTCGGCGTGCTGCTGATCGGCTTTGCCATCATGGATGGCCATGACATGGGGGTGGGCGCGCTGCTGCCTTTTGTCGGCCGCAGCGACCTGGAGCGGCGCGTGGTGATCAACACGGTGGGGCCGCACTGGGACGGCAACCAGGTCTGGTTCATCACCGGCGGCGGCGCCCTGTTCGCGGCCTGGCCGGTGGTGTACGCCACCGCCTTCAGCGGCTTTTACTGGGCCATGATGCTGGTGCTGTGGGCGCTGTTTTTCCGGCCGGTCGGCTTCGATTACCGCAGCAAGATCCAGCATGCCGGCTGGCGCAGCACCTGGGACTGGGGCTTGTTCGTCGGCGGCGCGGTGCCGCCGCTGGTGTTCGGCATCGCCTTCGGCAACCTGCTGCTGGGCGTGCCGTTCCAGTTCGACGCGTATCTGGTGTCGAGCTACAGCGGCAGCTTCTGGCAGCTGCTGCGTCCCTTCGCCCTGCTGTGCGGCGTGGTCGGCAGCGCGATGCTGACGCTGCAGGGCGGCGCCTACCTGGCCCATCGCACGGAAGGCGTGCTGCAGCAACGCGCCATCCGCGGCGCGGTGGGCGCGGCCGTGGTCATGGTGCTGGGCTTTGTGGCCGCCGGGGTCTGGCTGCAGTGGATCGATGGCTATCGCATCACCTCGGTGGTGGACGGCGCCGCGCTGCCGGACGTGCTCGGCAAGTCGGTGGTGCGCGAGGCCGGGGCCTGGATGGCGAACTATGGCCGCCAGCCGGCGCTGTGGCTGTTGCCGGCGACGGGGCTGGGCGGGGCGGCGCTGGCGGCGCTGCTGCTGCTGAGGCGCCGCACGCTGGCCGCGTTCGTGGCCTCGTCGCTAGGCGTGGCCGGCGTGATCGGCACCGCCGGCGCCTCGATGTTCCCGTTTGTGATGCCGTCGTCGTCGATGCCGAACGCCAGCCTGACGGTGTGGGACAGCGTCTCGAGCCAGTTGAGCCTGGCCATCATGTTCTGGGCGGCGCTGCTGTTCATGCCGCTCATCATCCTGTACACCGGATGGGCTTATCGCGTCATGCGCGGCAAGGTCACCGCCGCGCAGATCGAAGCCAACCAGCACAGCGCCTACTAGCGCCGACTTGAACGAGGGAGTGACGAGCATGTGGTATTTCGCCTGGATACTTGGAGTGGGTTTCGCCTTGCTGCTGGCGATCATGAATGCGCTGTGGGGCGAGCATGAGGAGGGCCGCGCCGGCGGCCACGGCGACGAGGGGGACCGGCCATGAACGGCCATGCGCGGCGGCGGCCCCGCTGCGCGGTCCTGGTCCCGGCCGCGCCGGGGGCTTAAAAACCGGCTTCGCGCCAGG
>NZ_WWCX01000125.1:0-14972 GCF_009857655.1 Duganella vulcania | reverse complement strand
CGCCAGGAACGCCTCCAGCACCGCCAGCCGCGCCGCATCGTCGGGCGCGGCCAGCACCGCGTCGGACATCGCCCGCCACTCCGGCCCCAGCACGCGGTCGACCGCGTCCCAGCGGTTGACCCAGGCCGGCACGTCCAGGCCGCTCAACGCGTGCATGGCCTGCGGATAAAACATCACCATCAATATCCGCACCGGCCCCGGATTGTAGGTGGCCATGGGCCGCGTCTGCGGGCCGACGAACACGGCGGGCATTTCGGTCTTCGGCATCCCCGGCGGTTGCACCACCTCGGCCTCGCCCTCGATGAACCAGGTGATCGAGCAATGCGGCGTGGCGGGGAAGTGATTGAAGCGGTCGGCCGGATCGGTCAGCGGCCGCTCCACCGTGCTGCGTGTGATGAGGGCGCGCACGCAGGAGGCCAGCGCGAAGGGCGGCACGATCAAGCGCGTCAGGGCTGGTTCGGTGTCGGACATTTGCAAAGTTTATACCAAAGCTGTCGCAAACGTTCAATACGGGCCGGCGGCGGCACGGCATAGTGAGGCATCATCACTGAAGGAAGCTGACATGGAACACGCCATCACCGCCGCCCCCACCCTGCGCACCGTCGAGAACCTGCCGGGACCACGTCCCTGGCCGCTGCTGGGCAACCTGCCGAACATGCGGCTCGATAGCATCCATCGCGATGTCGAGAAATGGAGCAAGCGGTACGGCCCCGTGTTCAGGATCAACATCGGCAACGTGCCGATGGTGGTGCTGGCCGGCCATGAGCTGGTCAACGCCGCGCTGCGCGACCGCCCGGACGGCTTCCGCCGCCCGTCCATCACGGCCGAGGTGTCGAATGAAATGGGCGGCCGTCCAGGCCTGTTCCTGGCCGAAGGCGCGGCGTGGCGCAACGAGCGCCGCATGGTGATGACCGCGCTGGCGCCGCACGCGGTGAAGGCCTACTTCCCTTCGCTGGTGAAGGTCGGCCTGCGGTTGCAGCGGCGCTGGCGCCAGGCCGCGCGCGACGGCAGCGCCATCGACCTGACCGAGGACCTGAAACGCTTCAGCGTCGACGTGATCGCCGGCCTGGCCTTCGGCACCGACGTCAACACCATCGATGGCGGCGAGGATGTGATCCAGCGCCACATGGACGCCATCCTGCCCGAGGTGTCGCGCCGCTCGTTCGCGCTGTTCCCGTACTGGCGCTACGTGAAGCTGCCGCGCGACCGCCGGCTCGACGAGAGCGTGCGGCAGCTGGACAAGGCGGTCGACCAGCTGATCGCCACCGCGCGCGCCCGCCTGGCGGCCGAGCCGCACCGGCGCGGGCATCCCGCCAATCTGCTGGAGGCGATGATCTGCGCGGCCGACGAGGGCGACAGCGGCGTCAACGACATCACCGTGGCGGGCAACGTCACCACGCTGCTGCTGGCCGGCGAGGACACCACCAGCAACACGCTGGCGTGGATGCTGTACCTGCTGCAAAAGAATCCGGCCGCGCTGCGCAAGGCGCGCGAGGAAGTGCAGCGCGTCGCGCCCGACACGGCGGCGTTCAGCATCGAGCAGATGGATGCGCTGGACTATCTGGACGCCTGCGCGCAGGAAGCCATGCGCCTGAAGCCTGTGGCGCCGTTCCTGCCGCTGGAGGCCTTGCGCGACAGCGTGATCGGCGGCGTCCGCATCCCCAAGGGCGGCCTGGTATGGTGCGTGATGCGGCATGACAGCATCAGCGAAGACCACGTGCCGCAGGCCGGCCAGTTCGATCCGGAACGCTGGCTGCAAAAAGGCGACGGCGCGATGAACAAGCATGTGTCGATGCCGTTCGGCTCCGGCGTGCGCACCTGCCCCGGGCGCTATCTGGCGCTGCTGGAGATCAAGCTGGCCGGCGCCATGCTGCTCAACAGCTTCGACATCGCCTCGCTCGACACGGTGGACGGCAAGGAGCCGGACGAGCTGATGGCCTTCACGATGTCGCCGGTAGGCCTGCGCATGCAACTGCGGAACCGTGTGAGCTAGGCATCCGCCACATCCAGATGGGCGGCAAAGCCAGACAGCCCCGGCGCCACACCGGCTTTCAACGTCATGGCGGGGATGTCGTAGTCGCCGCCGTTTTGAGGACGGAACGGTATCGGCGCGGTTTGCGCCAGCGTGTCGAGCCGCTCTGCGAATTCTTCGCACACGGCGGAGAACCGGGCGTCGTCCATGCGCTCGGCGCGATAGACCACCAGCGGCGGCAGCACATCGAAGCCGGGGTAGTACAGGATGCCATGCTGAATGGGGAACAGCAGGTCGTCGATGGCACCGTTGACGCCGCGCGGGCCGTAGTGCGACGCCCATCCGCCCGCCGTGACCACCAGCATGGCGCGCTTGCCGGCCAGCGTGCCCTCGCCGTAGCGGTCTCCCCAGCGCACATCCGAATGCTCACCGACGCCGTAGCCGAAGCCAAAGGCATAGACCCGTTCGACCCAGCCTTTCATAATGGCCGGCATGGAGAACCACCACATCGGGAACTGGAAGATGACGGTATCGGCCCAGCGCAGCTTGTCCTGCTCGCGGGCGATATCGGCGCTTTGCAGATCGTTGGCGTAGGCGCGCCGGGAATCGCCCACCGGATCGAAACGGTCGCCCACCGGGCCGCCGACGACATCGCCGGCATCGACCAGCGCCTTCCATTGCATCGCATACAGGTCGGATACCTGGACGGCGTGGCCCGCCGCTTCAAGACGCCGCACCGCAAAGTCCTTCAACGCGCCGTTCAACGACTTCGGCTCGGGATGGGCATACACAATCAGAACATTCATCACGCTACTCCTTGGCTGGAAAACACCAGCATAGGAGCGGATCAGGTATATTGAAAATGAATTTCCAATATTCCAGGTATAGCCATGAATAATCTCCGTCGTCTGGACCTCAACCTGCTGGTGACGCTGGACGTGCTGCTCTCGGAGCACAACGTGACACGGGCGGCGGAGCGTTTGAACTTTTCGCAGCCATCCATCAGCGTGCACCTGTCGAAGCTGCGCGACATCTTCGGCGATCCGCTGCTGCTGCCCGGGCCGCGCGGCATGCGGCCCACCGCGCGCGCCGAACAACTGCGCGAGCCCTTGCGGCTGGCGCTGGAAGCGCTGGGCCGCGCGGTGTCGCCAGCCAGTCCGTTCGATCCGCGCGAGGCGAATCAGACGTGGCGCGTGGCGGCCAGCGACTACGGCGAATCGACCATCCTGCTGCCAGCGCTGGCGGGCTTGCGCGCAGCGGCGCCGGGAACGCGGCTGGCGGTGCTGGAACTGACTCCGCCACGCATCGCCAGGCAGGCGGAATCGGGCGAGATCGACCTGGCCTTCCACACCAGCGAGGAAGCGCCGCCGGGCATGCGCCATCGGCTGCTGTTCCGGGAGCGTTACGTGCTGACGGGACGCAGCGGCCATCCGCGCCTGAAACGGCGGCCGACGCTGGCGCAGTTCTGCGCCATGGAGCATGTCATCGTATCGCCCGACGGCGGTGGCTTCAGCGGCGGCACGGACCGGGCGCTGGCGGCGGCGGGCTTGCCGCCACGGCGGGTGGCGCTGTCGGTGCCGCACTTTCTGTTTGTGATCTCGGCGCTGGCGAGTACCGATATGGTCGCGATGTTGCCGGAGCGGCTGGTGAAGAACCATCCCGCGCTGCGCTGCGTCGCGCCGCCGGTCGAGGTGCCGGGTTATGAGATGGCCATGTTGTGGCACGAGCGCTCGCATCGCGACCCGGCGCATCAATGGCTGCGCGAGTACATCGCCAGCGCGGTGGCTTGAGTATATACTTCGGCGCTGAAGGCTTGGTCACCAATGAAGGATGTATATGAAGATGCTGTCTCGCGTTGACGCGAACGTCGCTGCCGAAATTCACCGGCAGTTTCCGCAATTGAAGCAAATCAGGGAGCTGGACTCGGACGGCGGTATGGAGCGCGTGGCGATCTCCGTGTTCGACCACTGGCTCGACGACGAGAGCGAATGGCATTTGCTGGACTGCTTCGAAGGCCAGGAACGCGTACAGCGCAACAAGAAATTCGAGCAGCACTGGGCGGCGTTATTCGACCTGACGCCGGTCTACACGCTGCGTTATCGCGGCCGCTGGCCGGCCAAGGCCAAGCTGGCGTTGAAGCGCTACACCGACCGCGAAGGTTTCCTGCGCCAGTCGCGCTTCAACGACTACGGCGTGCCATCGCAATTCATCATCCTGCCGGAACTGGGCTGCATCTACGCGGCGGGCTGGGACGACACCAACATCCTGTATTTCAAAAACAAGGAACAAGCCGCACCAGTGCTGGAACTCGCCACGAAGGCCGGACTGTTCTGCCTGAATCCAAACCGCTGACGGGTATGCACACGGGGTGCTCCTCCGCGCTCCTTCTAGCAAAACCCCGATTTTCTCTTCTATTTTCTTCGATTTTTTCAAGCATTAGGCTATTTCCGGATTTGCCGGGCCAAATATGGGAGAGCCGAAAAAATAGTGGGGAAAATCGAATGAATGCCACAACGAGCGCGGTACCCCTTCCCTACAGCAGTCTCGCCGTTGCCTGCGGGGATATCGCTAAGGTCAAGGAGCCTTGAGGTCCGAAAGGATCAAAATCCTCAGCTCTTCGCCGCGATAAGCTCATAAGACTCTCTCTCTCAGGAGTCCATGATGACGAACGCAGTTTCTTCCGCATCCTCGCTGTTCGGCGTAGAATTTCATCATGCGTACCGTGGTTGAAACACCTGTTTTCGTCCGCTACGCCGCTGACATCTGGAGCGAAGACGAACGCATGGAATTCATTTCATGGATCGCCAATCATCCGGATGCTGGTGATGTTATTCCCGGCAGCGGTGGCTGCCAAAAAGTACGCTGGTCAACGCGGGGGAAAGGCAAACGAGGCGGTGCAAGAATAATTTATTTTTGTACCGCAAATGAAGTTATCTGGCTCCTGATCGTCTACGCGAAGTCAAAATTCGACAAGCTCCCGACAACGTTTCTGGCTAAATTGAGAGAAGGAATTGAAGATGCCACCTGAGAAAGAAGACTTCCAACGCGATTTGCTGGAATCGGTAAAGCAGATGCGCTCCGGCCAGGCAGCGCGGTTGACGCAGGTGGAAACGCCTGCGGCGGAAGAAGTGTCGCTGCGCCTCCCGGTTGAGGTGATCGAGCGCTGGAAAGCCACCGGACCCGGGTGGCAGCAACGCATGAGCGACTTGCTCAGTAAAACGGCGCCCTAGGCGCCGTTGTTTCAACTTACCGCAATCCGCTGGCCGCCTTGGCCAGGTCGGTGATCCGATCCCAGTCGCCGGCGGCGATGGCGTCTTTCGGCGTCAGCCACGAGCCGCCCACGCAGGCGACGTTCTTCAACGCCAGGAACTGCGACGCGGTCTCTTGCGAGATGCCGCCGGTCGGGCAGAACATCACGTCCGGCAGCGGACCGCCAATCGCGTTCAGCATGCCGATGCCGCCAGCCGGCACCGCCGGGAACAGCTTCAACTGGCGGAAGCCATGCTCACGCGCCGCCATCACTTCCGACGGCGTCATCACACCCGGCAGCAACGGCAGGCCGCTGCTCTTGGCGGCGGCGATCAGCGCCGACGTCAAGCCCGGCGACACGCCGAACACCGCACCCGCATCACGCGCGGCCGCAAACTCCTCCGGCTGCGTCAAGGTGCCGACGCCGACGATGGCGCCTTCCACTTCCGACATGGCCTTGATCGCGCCCAGGCCGTGCTTGGTGCGCAACGTCACCTCCAGCACGCGGATGCCGCCGGCCACCAGCGCGCGCGCCAGCGGGACCGCATGTTCAGGTTCGTCAATCGCGATCACAGGGATCACGGCCGAGGTACGCATAATGTCGAGCAGAGTCATGGTCATGATTTACGCTTCTTTCTTCATCGAGAAATCTTCATCGGAACCCGGCACAGTGTTGCCGACCGGGTCTTTGTCATGCAGGCCCACCGTGGTGGGAATAGGCGATGGCAGCGCGAAGGTGGTCGCGCCCTTCTCCGCTTCGCACACGCTGTTGCGGAACATGGCGAACAGTTCGCGGCCCATGCCCACGCCGTTCGGCGTCAGGTCGGCCGTGGCCAGCGAGCGCGAATGCCACACGCTCGATTCGACCAGTGCCTCCAGCGTGCCGGTACGGGCGCAGACGCGGATGATGTCGCCGTCGCGCACGAGGCCCAGCGGACCGCCGGCCAGGATTTCAGGCGACACATGGATCGCCGCCGGCACCTTGCCCGACGCGCCCGACATGCGGCCATCGGTGACCAGCGCCACGTGGCGGCCGGCGTCCTGCAGGTTGGCCAGCGCCGGCGTCAGCGCGTGCAGTTCCGGCATGCCGTTGGCGCGCGGGCCCTGGAAGCGCAGCACGGCGACGAAGTCGCGGTCAAGCTGGCCGGCCTTGTAGGCGTCCATGAAGTCTTCCTGCGAATTGAAGGTCAGCGCCGGCGCTTCCACCGTCTGGTGTTCCGGCTTGACTGCCGATACCTTCATCACGGCGCGGCCCAGGTTACCCTGTACCAGCACGGTGCCGCCGTCCGGCGAGAACGGCGAGGTGATCTTGCGCAGCACCGCCTCGTCGCCCGACTCGGTCGGCGCGTCCTTCCAGACCACGCCCTTGCCGCCCTCGCCCAGGAACGGCTCGGCGCAGTGCGCGCGCAGGCCCTTGCCCAGGATGGTGGTGACGTCGTCGTGCAGCAGGCCGCCGTCCAGCAGTTCGCGGATGACGAAGCCGGTGCCGCCGGCGGCGTGGAAGTGATTCACGTCGGCGTTGCCGTTCGGGTAGATGCGCGTCAGCAGCGGCACCACTTTCGACAATTCGTCGAAGTCGTTCCAGTCGATGACGATACCGGCCGCCTTGGCGATGGCCACCAGGTGCAGCGTGTGGTTGGTCGAGCCGCCGGTGGTGAGCAGCGCGACGATGGCGTTGACGATGGACTTCTCATCGACCACATGGCCGACCGGCAGGTATTCCTTTGATTGCGCGGTGATGACGGCGGCGCGGCGCGCGGCGGCCTTGGTCAGCTCGTCGCGCAGCGGGGTGTTCGGGGTGATGAAGGCGGCGCCCGGCAGGTGCAGGCCCATGACCTCCATCAGCATCTGGTTGCTGTTGGCGGTGCCGTAGAAGGTGCAGGTGCCGGCGCTGTGGTAGGACTGCGATTCGCCTTCCAGCAGTTCGGCGCGGCCAACCTTGCCCTGCGCGTACAGCTGGCGGATCTTGGCTTTCTCGGAGTTCGACAGGCCGGTGGTCATCGGGCCGGCCGGCACGAACACCGCAGGCAGATGACCGAAGTGCAGCGCGCCGATCAGCAGGCCGGGTACAATCTTGTCGCACACGCCCAGGTAGACGGCGGAGTCGAACATATTGTGCGACAGCGCGACCGCGGTGGCCATGGCGATGGCGTCGCGCGAGAACAGCGACAGCTCCATGCCCGGCTGGCCTTGCGTGACGCCGTCGCACATGGCGGGCGTGCCGCCGGCGAACTGGGCGACCGCGCCGACATCGCGCACCGCGTCCTTGATCAGCGCCGGGAAGCCTTCGAACGGCTGGTGGGCCGACAGCATGTCGTTATAGGCCGAGACGATCGCCACCGATGGCTTCTTGAGTTCCTTGAGCGACAGCTTGTCGTTGGCGGGGAAGGCGGCGAAGCCGTGCGCCAGGTTGGTACAAGCGAGCGCGCCGCGCTGGACGCCTTTGACGCGGGCCGCTTCAAGATGGGCCAGGTACGCGCCGCGCGACGGCTTGCTGCGCTGGATGATGCGTGCGGTGACGGTTTCTAGGACTGGATGCAACGCCATGATCGTTCCTTATGAATGAATTCCGTGAAATTTTACTACAAAATTTCGGATTCAGCCTACTTTTCTTATCCCGGCGCGTTGCCAGGCACATGGAAATGAGCTATCGCCCCAGGGCGCAACGCCCTTAGGGGCAGAGTTTTCACGGAACCGTAGTGAATTTACCTGATTTTCCTGTATCATTCACGCATCCCCTCCCTCAGACTTAACGACGCCCAACGATTATGCGCCAGCCAGCACTGACCTCCACGCCCAGCTTCCAAGCCCTTGAATCCCACGCCGCCGACGCGAAGAACTGGCAAATGCGCCAGCTGTTCGCCGCCGACGCGCAGCGCTTCCCCAAACTGACGGTGGACGCGGCCGGCCTGTTCCTCGATTATTCGAAGAACCGCCTGGATGCCAAGACCATCGGCCTGCTGCTGGACCTGGCCCGCGAACGCGGCGTGGAGCGCCAGCGCGACGCCATGCTGAACGGCGAGAAGATTAATCTTACCGAACATCGCGCGGTGCTGCACACGGCCCTGCGTATGCCGCGCGGCAAGGCGCTGACCGTGGACGGCCAGGACATCGCCCGCGACGTGCACGCGGTGCTGGACCAGATCAAGGCGTTCACCGACCGCGTACGCAGCGGCGCGTGGCTGGGCCACACCGGCAAGCCGATCACCGACGTCGTCAACATCGGCATCGGCGGCTCGGACCTGGGCCCGAAGATGGCCGTGCTGGCACTGCGCTCGTACGCCCATCCGCGCCTGAAGATGCACTTCGTCTCCAACGTCGACGGCCATGACATGGACGCCGCGCTGGCGCAGGTCAATCCCGAGACCACGCTGTTCATCATCGCCTCCAAGACCTTCGTCACCGCCGAGACCATGCTCAACGCCGGCACCGCCCGCAACTGGTTCCTGCAAACGGCCAAGGAAGAAGACCTGGCGCGCCACTTCGTCGCCGTCTCCACCAACATCGAGGCGGTGAAAGCCTTCGGCATCGACCCGGCCAATATGTTCCCGTTCTGGGACTGGGTCGGCGGCCGTTATTCGGTGTGGTCGGCGATCGGCCTGGCGGTGGCGCTGGCGGTGGGCTTCGGCTACTTCAGCGACTTCCTCGGCGGCGCGCACGCGATGGACGAACACTTCCGCGAGGCGCCGCTGGAGCAGAACATGCCGGTGCTGCTGGCGATGGTCGGCTTCTGGAACCGCCAGTTCCTCAACGCCGGCTCGCTGTCGATCGCGCCGTACCACCAGGACCTGAGCCGCTTCCCGGCCTACCTGCAACAGCTGGACATGGAGAGCAACGGCAAGCGCGTCACACGCGGCGGCGCCGAAGTCGACACGCCCACCTGCCCGGTGGTGTGGGGCGAGTGCGGCACCAATGCGCAACACGCCTACTTCCAGCTGCTGCACCAGGGTACCGACGTCACGCCGATCGATTTCATCGCCGCGCTGCGCGCCACGCACGACCTGGCGGGACATCACGACTCGCTGCTGGCCAACTGCTTCGCACAGTCGGAAGCCTTCATGACCGGCAAGACCGCCGCCGAAGTGCGCGCCGACCTGACCGCGCAAAAACTGAGCGAGGCCGAAATCGACGAACTGGTGCCGCACAAGACCTTCCCCGGCAACCGTCCATCCAACACCATTTTGATGGACCAGCTGACGCCGTCCACGCTGGGCGCGCTGATCGCGCTTTACGAGCACAAGACCTTCGTGCAGGGCGTGATCTGGGACGTCAACAGCTTCGACCAATGGGGCGTGGAGCTGGGCAAAGTCCTCGCGAAGAACATCCACGCCGAGCTGACCGGCGACATCAAGCCGGAACGCCACGACAGCTCGACCAATGGCCTGATCATCATGGCCAAGGCCGCACAGCACATCTAAGACCATGAGCACACCACAGATCGAAATCGCCTACGACGCCGTCATGCAAACCGGCGAGTGCCCGCTGTGGCACGCGCAGGAGCAGGCGCTGTACTGGGTCGACATTCCCGCCTTCACCGTGCACCGCCTCGATCCCGCCAGCGGCGCGCACCGCTCGTGGAAGCTGTCCAGCGAGCCGGCCACGCTGGCCGTCAGCGACCAGGGCGGCCTGGTGGTCGCCATGCGCAGCGGCTTCGCGCACCTGGACACCAGCAGCGACGAGGTGCGCCTGACCGAAATCGCCGCCGCGCCCTACGACACCGCCATCACCCGCTTCAACGACGGCCACGTCGACGGCGCCGGACGCTTCTGGGTCGGCACCATCTACGAGCCGCGCGACAAGCCGGCCGCCGAGATGTTCGTGCTGGAGCGAGGCACGATCCGCAAGGCCTGGTCGGGCGGCATGACCAACTCGAACGGCCTGGGTTTCAGCCCGGACTACAGCGCCATGTACCACGCCGACACCAGCGCCCACCGCGTCACGAAGCTGGACTTCGACGTCGCCAGCGGCAAGGCCTCCAACCAGCGTCTGCTGCACCAGTTCTCGATGGACAAGGAAAACAACTACGGCGGCCGTCCCGACGGCGCGGCGGTCGACAGCGAAGGCAATTACTGGGTCGCGATGTTCGAAGGCGCGCGCCTGGTCAAGCTTTCGCCCGACGGCGAGTTGATCGGCGAGATCGCGCTGCCGGTGCGCTGCCCGACCATGATGGCCTTCGGCGGCGCCGACCTGCGCACGCTGTACGTCACCAGCGCGGGCGCGCGGCCGGCGCCGGAATTGGCCCAGTACCCGCTCAGCGGCAAGCTGCTGTCCATCCGCGTCGACGTGGCCGGCCGCACGGAGCCGGCCTATATCGAATAAACTATATGTTGCATCCGCAGCATTTGTAGTAAATTTTCTTGCAATACAACAAATCGTGTAGTAAATTTACAGTTACATCCCACTTTCAGCACTCTACATACTGCGAATAATTATGGCTCTTACCGATTTTGACCTGGTTCTGTTTGGCGGCAGCGGCGATCTGGCGATGCGCAAATTGCTGCCCGCGATGTACGCCCGCGACGTCGCCAACGACTTGCCCGCCACCGCCCGCATCATCTGCGTCGGCCGCGCCGACGCCAGCCAGCAAGACTTCCTGCACACCGTAGAGACCACGTCCAAACCGCACATCAAGTCGCCGGCCGTCACGCCGGCCGCCTGGGCCAAGTTCACCGCGCGCATCGTCTACGTGTCGCTCAACGCCACCGACTCCGGCAGCTACAGCTCGCTGGTCGAGGCGCTGCGCAAGGACGACGCCATCACCAAGGTCTACTACCTGGCGACGCCGCCGGCGATCTTCTCGCAGATCTGCGAGAACCTCAAGGCCAACGGCCTGGTGACCAAGAACTCGCGCGTGGTGCTGGAAAAACCGCTGGGCCGCGACCTGGCCTCGGCCAAGCAGATCAACGCCGAAGTGGGCCAGGTGTTCGAGGAATCGCAGATCTACCGTATCGACCACTACCTGGGCAAGGAGACCGTGCAGAACCTGCTGGCCCTGCGCTTCGGTAACATCCTGTTCGAGCCGCTGTGGCGCCGCGAGTGGATCTCCGACGTGCAGATCACCATCGCCGAGAAGCTGGGCGTGGGCAACCGCATGGGCTACTACGACACCTCGGGCGCGCTGCGCGACATGCTGCAGAACCACCTGCTGCAATTGCTGTGCATCGTGGCCATGGAGCCGCCGACCTCGATCGCGCCGGACGCCGTGCGCGACGCCAAGCTGCAGGTGTTGCGTTCGCTGAAAAAATTCACGCCGACCACGCTGGCGCAGAACATCGTGCGCGGGCAGTACCGTGCCGGCCACGTGGACGGCAAGGCCGTGCCGAGCTACCGCGACGAGCCGGATGCGCCGGAACATTCGCGCACCGAGACCTTCGTGGCGATGAAGGCGGAAATCGACACCTGGCGCTGGGCCGGCGTGCCGTTCTACCTGCGCACCGGCAAGCGCATGGCCGACGGCCTGGCCGAGATCGTGGTGCGCTTCAAGCAGATCCCGCATTCGATCTTCGCGCAGCCGACCAACAGCTTCCAGCCGAATTCGCTGGTGATCCGCTTGCAGCCGGACGAAGGCCTGCGCATGAACCTGATGGCCAAGACGCCCGGCGACGGCATGCGCCTCAAGCAGGCCGAGCTGGAACTGGACTTCCGCGAATCGTTCAAATCGCCGCGCATGGACGCCTACGAGCGCCTGCTGCTCGACGTGCTGCGCGGCCAGCTGACCCTGTTCATGCGCGGCGACGAACTGGAAGCGGCGTGGGAATGGGTCGAGCCTATCCTGAACAACTGGGAGGCCGACGACAGCTTCCCGATTCCTTACGCCTCCGGCACCTGGGGCCCGGCCGCCGCGTCGGCCCTGATCGGCCGCGACGGCCTGCAATGGCGCGAAGAAGCGCTTCCTGAGGACTAAATGCTGTTAGATTCCATCCGCACCCAGCTCGACTCGCTCTCCAAATCGGAGCGCAAGGTCGCGCTGGCCGTGCTTGATCATCCGGGCCAGACGGTCAGCCAGAACATCACCGCGCTCGCCAAGAGCGCGCAGGTGTCGGAGCCGACCGTGGTGCGTTTCTGCCGCACGCTGGGTTACGACGGCTGGCACGAGTTCAAGCTCAAGCTGGCGCAAGGCCTGGCGCTGGCCCTGCCCGGCCTGAACGAACAGCCGACCCAGGACGACCTCGCGGCCGACCTGGTCAACAAGATTTGCAGCCGCTCGATCAACACCCTGCTGGACCTGCGCAACAACCTCGACCCCGAAGCGATCCAGAAAGCGCTGGACATCCTGTCCAAGGCCAACAAGATCGAGTTCTACGGCCAGGGGACGTCGGGCATCGTGGCGGCGGACGCGCAGCACAAGTTCTTCCGCTCCGGCGTGCCGACGGTGGCGTATGCCGACCCGCACATCCACAGCATCGCCGCCGCGTTGCTGCGCGCGGGTGACGCGGTGGTGGCCATTTCGCAGCGCGGCAATAGCCCGTCGCTGGTGCGCTCGATCAAGCTGGCGCGCCGCGGCGGCGCCGACGTGATCGTGCTGGCGCCGTCGGGCACGCCGCTGGCGGATTTGGCGACGGTGCTGATCCCGATCGACCTGATCTTCAACATCGATCCGTACACGCCGATCTCGGCGCGGCTGGCGTACCTGGTGGTGATCGACGTGCTGGCGGTCGGCCTGGCACTGCAACGCGGTCCCGAGTTCCGCAAGAAAATGCAGAACGCACAGAAGGCCTTGCAGGAATTCGACCTGCAGTTCGATTCCTTCATCAGCTAAGAAAAAAGCGGACGTCCACGACGTCTGCTCTTGTGCAAAGCGCGGCCATCCAGGCCGCGATACGCTGGAAGTTGCTCCACACTCCAGCTTCTCTCTCAATATGGACTTCATCGGCATCAGCGGCTTGGTCGTTTCCATCGCTGGCTTTGCGCTATCGCTGTGGCAAATCGGCAAGGCGCGCACGGCTGCCGAGGCGGCAAGGGCCGCTGCCAGGGAAGCCGTCGCTGCGGTGCGAGCAATTCACGCAGTCGCCGACATCCAGGAAATTTGTGGCCGCTCCCGCAATCTCTTCAGTTTGTTCCGAGCTGGAAACGTAAAAGCGGCCGCGAGCGCTGCATTTGAACTCCGCGAACTAGTCGCCCGGTTTCATGCGACCGACGCCGCGCACCAGTTAGCCAGCGCGGAAACGTGGCAGCAGGCGTTCAACAGCATGTGTGCGATACACGATAGATTGGAATACGCAGCTATGGTAAAAACTCTCAATCGTCGCGAACGCGAAACCTCGCTCCACGAGATATCTCAGCTCCACACCCAGTTCAGCACTTTCGCAGCAGTCGCTGCGGAGAAAGGAGTCAATCATGGAAATTCCCGATGAGTACCAAGAAATTATTGAAGGGCTCTCAAAAGCCACAGATGACGAGCGCATCAGATGGACATTGGAACAATTTGGTTTGGAATTCGAAGTGGCTGGCTTCAAATTAGTCCTCGATATAGGCAATGACTTCGAACGAAAGGTGGCATACGTAACGTTCGCACTCACAGAAAAAAGCGGCAAAATGCTGGACATCTGGCGTGTCGACGAAGGGTGTCCGGAATATGACTTTTTGTACGGCCTGTACCTGAGGGCCAGACGCAAGGCGCTCGGCATCCCCCAACGGTTGGAGCGCATCAGGGATGAGCTCAGGAAATCGAACATCATCGGCGAGGCATCGCCGGCCGCAGAGAAAGCGGATGCAACCTCCTGATTGCCGTTCTTGACGCCTTGCGACAGATGTCACATAATTCGTGACATCTGTCGCGTAAAGGCGTCGTATGTTCATTTCCACCCTTCTGATGTTCCGTTTTCTGCTCGCCAGCCTGGGCTGCATGGCCGCCGGCCTGGTGGTGTGGGCAATGACCGCCGCTTGCCGCCGCTACCTGCCGCAGGTCGCCGCGCAACGTTCCATCTGGCTGCTGGGCCAAGTGACGATCGTCGCGACCTTCCTTGCGTTCCTGCTGCCGCATGGCGAGCGACTGCGCCTGCTGCCACCAATCGAACTGCCCGAAACCATGCTGTCCGCTCCCGCCGCGCCAGGCCACGCCGCCGTGCCGTCGCCGGCCGATGCCGTGGCCACTGGCAGCACCGCGCCGACGGACTACCGCGCCTGGCTGACCTTCGGCGCGGAAGCCTGGCTGTCGCTCTACCTGCTGGGACTGGCCTACACCACAGGCCGCGTGCTGCAAGCGCACCGCACACTGAACGGGCTGGCCGCCACCGGCGAGCATCTGATCCTGACCAGCCGGCATCAAGGCCTGGACGCAGCCGCGCCGCCGCCTGAGCTCACCATCATCGAAGTCGACGCGCCAATTTCGCCGATGCTGTTCGGCTGGTTCCGCCCGCGCCTGTTGTTGCCGCGCCATCTGCGCAGCTTCGAGCCTTTGCAACAGCAGATGATCGTCGAACACGAACTCACGCATCTGCGCCGCCACGACCTGCAATGGATGAGCGCCGGCGTCGTGCTGCAAACGGTGTTGTGGTTCAATCCCTTCATGCGCCTGCTGCGCGACAACCTCGCATGGGCGCAAGAGCTCGGTTGTGACCGCGATGTGCTGCGCAACCGTCCACCTTCTCAACGCAAGGCGTATGCGGCCGCGCTGGTGGCGCAGCTGCGGTTGCAGCCGCATCCGGTCAAGGCCGCGCTGGCCTTCGGCGGCGTCAGCGCGCGCACGGTGGCGGCACGCATCGGCCTGATCCGAGAACCGGCCGCCTTGCCGCGCAGCGCGTGGGCGCGC
>NZ_WWCX01000124.1:0-15038 GCF_009857655.1 Duganella vulcania | reverse complement strand
CGCGTTCCTGCCCGCCGCGACCCCGCTGGCGGACGCCCCGGCGCTGTTCGCCGCGGCGGACGCCATCCTGGCCGGCCGCTGGAACGTGTTCGCGCTGCGCGGCGTGGAGCTGGGCTTCCCGCCGCAATGGAACCGCGATCCGAAGACCGGCACCCAGGCGCCGATGGGCCTGGGCAAGGCCATTGACTACCGCAGCGAGCGCGTGGTGGGCGACATCAAATACCTGTGGGAGCCGAGCCGCCACCTGGAGCTGGTGACCCTGGCGCAAGCGTGGCGGGCCAGCGGCGAGCAGCGCTACGCCGACGGCGCCCGCGCGCTGCTGCAATCGTGGTTCGACCAGTGTCCGTATCCGCAGGGCGTACACTGGACCAGTTCGCTTGAACTGGCGGTGCGCCTGCTGAACTGGGCCTTCGCGTGGGAGCTGCTGGGCGGCGCCGCCTCGCCGCTGTTCGCCGGCGCCCGCGGCAAGAAATTCCAGCGCCAATGGCTGGACAGCATCTACCAGCACTGCCATTTCATCCAGGGTTATTTCTCGCGCCACTCGTCGGCCAACAACCACCTGTTCGGTGAGTACATGGGCCTGTTCGTGGCCAGCCTGGTGTGGCCGTGCTGGCCCGACTCGGCGCGCTGGCTGGCGCTGTCCAAGCGCGGCCTGGAAGTGGAGGCGCTCAAGCAGAACACCGCCGACGGCGTCAACAAGGAACAGGCGGTATACTACCAGCACGAAGTGATGGACATGATGCTGCTGTGCCACCTGGTTGGCCAGGCGCACGGCGTGGCGTTCGCGCCGGCCTATCTGCAGCGGCTGGAAAAGCTGGCCGACTTCTTGGCCGCGCTGCTCGACGCAGGCGGCCACATGCCGATGACCGGCGACGCCGACGACGCCCAGATGGTGAGGCTGTCGCACGAAGCCGGCTGGTCGCCGTACCGCTCGCTGCTGGCCAGTTGCGCGCTGCTGTTCGGCCGCGCCGACTTCAAGCGCAAGGCCGGCGCGCTGGACGACAAGACCCGCTGGCTGTTCGGTGACGCCGGCCAGCAGCGCTGGGACGCCCTGGTGCCGGCCGGCGCCGAGCAGCCGGTGATGGCCTTCCCGGAAGGCGGCTACTACCTGCTGGGCCAGCATTTCGGCGGCCCCGGCGAGGTGCGCCTGGTGGCCGATTGCGCGCCGCTCGGCTACCTGTCGATCGCCGCCCACGGCCACGCCGACGCGCTGGCGTTCACCCTGTCGCTGGGCGGCGAGGAATTCCTGATCGATCCCGGCACCTACGCCTACCACACGCAAAAATCCTGGCGCGACTATTTCCGCAGCACGGCCGCGCACAACACGGTGTGCGTCGACCACCAGGACCAGTCCGAAATCGGCGGCAACTTCATGTGGCTGCGCAAGGCCAACGCGCGCCTGCTGGCGCACCAGCTGGCCGGCCCGGTGCAGCGCTTTGAAGGCGAGCACGACGGCTACAAACGCCTGGCCGATCCGGTCATGCACCGCCGGGTCGTCGAGTTCGATACGAACAGAAATACCGTCGTTGTCAAAGACATATTACAATGTCGGGCGCAGCACCATGTTGCACTGCACTGGCAGCTGGCCGAGGGATGCCGTACCGAGCTGGAAGGCGGCCTGGTGCGGGTTCTGGGGCAGCGCAGCGAATTGCAACTGCGCTGTGGCTTCGGCGGCGGCGCCGAGTTGTTGCGGGGCAGCGAAGCCCCGATCGGCGGCTGGATTTCGCGCAGATTCGACGAAAAGACTGCTATCGACACGTTAAGATGGCAGGGTACCGTCAACGGTACGACAGAAATAGTGACTGAGCTGCGGCTGCTGGTCAACGCCGTGGCGGAGGCCGCACCGGAAGCGGCGCGGGGCGGCATTCAGACAGGAACGCAAGTAGGTACGCAAGTAAGTATTTAACGGTGGCATCGACAATTCATTGAGGAGTATATTTTGAAAATCAGTATTTTTGGCCTGGGCTATGTTGGCGCAGTTTCCGCCGGATGTCTCGCCACCGACGGCCATGAAGTGATCGGCGTCGATCCCAACCGCACCAAGGTCGACCTGATCAACCAGGGCACCACCCCGATCATTGAAAAAGACATCGGCGAAATGATTGCCGCCACCGTCAAGTCCGGCCACCTGCGCGCCACCACCGACGTGCACGACGCCGTCATGGGGTCGGACATGTCGCTGATCTGCGTCGGCACGCCATCGCAGCTGAACGGCAACCTCGACCTGAGCCACGTGCGCAAGGTGTGCGAGCAGATCGGCGCCGCCATCAAGGACAAGGCCGGCTTCCACGTGGTGGTGGCGCGCAGCACCATGCTGCCGGGCTCGATGAGCAGCGTGGTGATCCCGACCCTGGAAGCGGCCTCCGGCAAGAAAGCCGGCGTCGACTTCGGCGTCTGCAACAACCCCGAATTCCTGCGCGAGGGCACGGCGGTGTACGATTACTACCACCCGCCGAAAACCGTGATCGGCGAGAGCGACGAGAAGGCCGGCGCCATGCTGGTGCAACTGTACGAGAAAATGGACGCGCCGCTGGTGCGCACCAACGTCGAGACCGCCGAAATGGTCAAGTACACCGACAACACCTGGCACGCCGTCAAGGTGGCGTTCGCCAACGAGATCGGCAACATCTGCAAGGCGGTCGGCATCGACGGCCACAAGGTGATGGAGATCTTCTGCCAGGACACCAAACTGAACCTGTCGTCCTACTACATGAAGCCGGGCTTTGCCTTCGGCGGCTCCTGCCTGCCCAAGGACGTGCGCGCGCTGACCTACAAGGCGCGCAGCCTGGACCTGGACCTGCCGCTGCTGAACGCGGTGCTGCCGTCGAACCAGAGGCAGGTCGAAAAGGGCCTGAAGATGATCATGGACAAGGGCGCGCGCAAGGTCGGCATCCTCGGCTTCTCGTTCAAGGCCGGCACCGACGACCTGCGCGAATCGCCGCTGGTGGACGTGATCGAGAACCTGCTGGGCAAGGGCTACGAGCTCAAGCTGTACGACAAGAACGTCAACCTGGCCGCGCTGACCGGCGCCAACCAGGACTACATCCTGAACCACATCCCCCACATCTCCAAGCTGATGGTCAACTCGATGGAGGAAGTGCTGGCCTTTGCCGACACCATCGTCATCGGCAACGGCGCGGCCGAGTTCAAGACCGTGCCGGGCCAGCTCAAGCCGGGCCAGCAGCTGGTCGACCTGGTGCGCATCAGCACCGAACAGAGCGGGGGACAGTACGATGGCATCTGCTGGTAAGCGCCGCGTCCTGATCCTGGTCGAAAACCTGCCGTCGCCGTTCGACCGGCGGGTCTGGCAGGAGGCCACCACGCTGCACGCCAACGGCTACCTGGTGTCCATCATCTGCCCGACCGGCAAGGGCTACGAGAGCCGCTACGAGCAGATCGACGGCATCCACATCCACCGCTACAGCCTGCCGCTGGAAGCGGAGGGCGCCAAGGGCTACTTGGTGGAATACTCGCTGGCGCTGTTCCACACCTTCCGCCTGGCGTGGAAGGTGCATTTCGCGCGCGGCTTCGACATCATCCACGCCTGCAATCCGCCCGACCTGCTGTTTTTGATCGGCGGCTTCTTCAAGCTCCTGATGGGCAAGAAGTTCTTGTTCGACCACCACGACATCAACCCGGAGCTGTACGAGGCCAAGTTCGGCCGCCGCGACTTCTTCTACAAGCTGATGGTGCTGTTCGAGCGCTGGTCGTTCAAGACCGCCGACGTCTCGATCGCCACCAACGAGTCGTACAAGAAAATCGCCATCGAGCGCGGCGGCATGCCGGCCGACAAATGCTACGTGGTGCGCAGCGGACCCAAGCTGGACCGCCTGCGCGTGCTGCCGCCGGTGACCGAGCTCAAGCGCGGCCGCCGGTTCCTGGTCGGCTACGTCGGCGTGATGGGCGCGCAGGAAGGCATCGACCTGCTGCTGCAGGCCGCGCAATACCTGATCCAGACGCTGGGCCGCACCGACGTGCAGTTCGGCCTGGTTGGCGGCGGCACCTCGCTCGAACAGATGAAGCAGATGGCGGCCGACATGGGCATCGCCGACTACGTCACCTTCACCGGCCGCGTGCCGGACCAGCAGCTGCTGGAAATGCTCAACACCGCCGACGTCTGCGTCAACCCCGACGTGGCCAACGACATGAACGACAAGTCCACCATGAACAAGATCATGGAGTACATGGCGCTGGGCAAACCGATCGTGCAGTTCGACCTGGTCGAAGGCAAGGTGTCGGCGCAGGAAGCGTCGCTGTACGCGCTCAAGAACGACCCGGTCGACATGGCGCGCAAGATCGTCGAGCTGCTGGACGACCCGGCCCGGCGCGAGCGCATGGGCGCCTACGGCCGCCACCGCGTGGTCAACGAACTGGAATGGGAATACGAGGCGCCCAAGCTGCTGGCCGCCTACGAGCGCTTGTACTCGGCCGACGCGCCGCTGCCAGGTGCGGTCTCGACCTTACGGAAAGAGGGCAAATGAAGATACTCGTAACTGGCGGTATGGGCTACATCGGCTCGCATACCGTGGTGGAATTGCTGGCGGCCGGCCATGAAGTGGTGGCGCTGGACAACCTGTCCAACGCCAAGGCCTCGGTGCAGGAACGCGTCGAGCGCATCGCCGGCAAGCCGTTCACCTTTGTCGAGGGCGACGTGCGCGACCGCGCCGCGCTGGAGGCGGTGTTCGCCACCCACCGGATCGACTCGGTGATCCACTTTGCCGGCTTGAAGGCGGTGGGCGAATCGGTCGAGCAGCCGCTGCGCTACTACGACAACAACGTCACCGGCAGCCTGGTGCTGTTCGAGTGCATGGCCCAGGCCGGCGTGAAGTCGCTGGTGTTCAGCAGCTCGGCCACGGTGTACGGCGACCCGGCCTCGGTGCCCATCCTCGAACACTTCCCGCTGTCGGCCACCAATCCCTACGGCCGCAGCAAGCTGATGATCGAAGAGATGCTGCGCGACCTGTACAAGGCTGATCCGAGCTGGAGCATCGCGCTGCTGCGCTACTTCAACCCGGTGGGCGCGCATGAAAGCGGCCTGATCGGTGAAGAGCCGAACGGCATCCCCAACAACCTGGTGCCCTACATCGCCCAGGTGGCGGACGGCCGCCGCGAGCGCCTGTCGGTGTACGGCGGCGATTATCCGACCCCGGACGGCACCGGCCTGCGCGACTACATCCACGTGGTCGACCTGGCGCTGGGCCACCTAGCCACGCTGTCCAAGCTGGCGACCGGTGCCGGCATATTCACCTACAATCTGGGCACCGGCCGAGGCAACAGCGTGCTGGAGATGGTGCGCGCATTTGAAGCGGCCAGCGGACGTCCCGTGCCGTACCAGGTGGTGGCGCGCCGCGCCGGCGACATCGCCGCCTGCTACGCGGACGCCAGCCTGGCCGAACGCGAGCTTGGCTGGAAGGCTCAGCGCAATGTTGAGCAAATGTGCGCCGACTCCTGGCGCTGGCAGACCACGCCCACTGATTAGGAGGCCAGCATGAAAGCAATGATACTTGCGGCAGGCAAGGGTACCCGCGTGCGTCCCCTGACGTATGATTTGCCCAAGCCCATGATCCCCATCCTGGGCAAGCCCGTGATGGCCTACCTGATCGAGCATCTGCACAAGTACGGCGTGACCGAGATCATGGTCAACGTCAGCTATCTGCATGAGAAAATCGAAGAGTATTTCGGCGAGGGCCACCAGTACGACGTGCAGATCGGCTACTCCTTCGAGGGCTACACCACCGACGACGGCGAGGTCGTGCCGCAGCCGCTGGGCTCGGCCGGCGGCATGAAGAAGATCCAGGAGTTCGGCGGCTTCTTCGACGACACCACCATCGTGTTGTGCGGCGACGCGCTGATCGACCTCGACATCAAGTCGGCCCTGTTCGAGCACCGCCGCAAGGGCGCTCTGGCCTCGGTCATCACCAAGGAGGTGCCGTGGGATAAGGTCTCCAGCTACGGTGTGGTGGTCACCGACGACAACGGCCGCATCACCGAGTTCCAGGAAAAGCCCAGCCAGCAGGAAGCCAAGTCCAATTTCGCCAGCACCGGCATCTACATCTTCGAGCCCGAGGTGATCGACCTGATCCCGTCCGGCCAGACCTTCGACATCGGCTCCCAGCTGTTCCCGCTGCTGGCCGAGAAGGGCATGCCGTTCTACGCCCAGACCCGCAACTACAACTGGATCGACATCGGCAGTGTCACCGACTACTGGGAGACCTGCCAGAGCGTGCTGATGGGCGAGGTGGCCCACCTGCACATGCCCGGCATCCAGATCAACGACGGCCTGTGGGTCGGCCTGAACACCAGCATCGACTGGGCGGGCACCACTATCGAGGGCCCAGTCTACATCGGTTCCGGCACCCGCATCGACGCCGGCGTGCACATCGTCGGCCCGACCTGGATCGGCCACGGCAGCCACATCTGCGCCGGCGCCAAGGTCGTGCGCAGCGTGCTGTTCGAATACACCCGCGTGTTACCGAATGTTTCGTTAAATGAAATGATCGTGTTTAAGGACTATAGTGTCGACCGCGCCGGCGAGATGAAGCACGTGTCCGAGACCGATCCCGATTCCTGGGCCAACGCCCGCGACCGCCGCAGCAAGCGTCGCACCGAACACAGCAACGAATTAACAGATAAGAGAATGCGAGCATGAAAATTTACCCAGTGATCCTGTCGGGCGGTTCCGGCACCCGTTTATGGCCGTTGTCGCGCGCCGTGCTGCCGAAGCAGCTGCTGCCGCTGGTCTCGGAGCGCACCATGTTGCAGGACACCGCGCTGCGCCTGCACGGCCGGCCGCAGATGATGGCGCCGCTGGTGGTGTGCGGCAACGAGCACCGCTTCCTGGTCGCCGAGCAGATGCGCGAGATCGGCGTCGCGCCGCTGGGCATCCTGCTCGAGCCGGTCGGCCGCAACACCGCGCCGGCCGTGGCCGCCGCCGCCCACTATCTGCGCGCCATCGATGCGGACGCCGTCATGCTGGTGCTGCCGGCCGACCACGTGATCGATAACGTCGACGCCTTCTACGCCGCCATCGAACACGCCGCGGCCATGGTGGACGGCGGCGCGCTGGCGACGTTCGGCATCGTGCCGACCGCGCCGGAAACCGGCTACGGCTACATCCGCAGCGGCGCGCCGGCCGCCGCCGCCCACTGCTACAGCGTCGACCGCTTTGTCGAGAAGCCGGACCGCGCCACCGCCGAGGGATTCGTCGCCGCCGGCAACTACTACTGGAACAGCGGCATGTTCCTGTTCCGCGCCGACAGCTACCTCAAGGAGCTGCAGCAATACGCGCCGGCCATCGCCAGCGCCACCGAGGCCGCAGTCGGCAAGGACTACCGCGACCTCGACTTCTGCCGCCTGGACGAAGCCTCGTTTACCGCCTGCCCGTCCGACTCGATCGACTACGCGGTGATGGAGCACACCCGCCACGCCATCGTGGTGCCGGCCGACATCGGCTGGAACGACGTCGGTTCGTGGTCGGCGCTGTGGGAAGTGCAGCCGCAGGACGGCCAGCGCAACGCCACCCGTGGCGATGTGTACCTGGACGACGTCAGCGGCTCGCTGGTGCGCGCCGAGAGCCGCATCGTGGCCGTGGTCGGTGTCAAGGACGTGGTCGTGGTGGAAACCAACGACGCCGTGCTGGTCTGCCACAAGGACCAGGTGCAGCGCGTCAAGAACATCGTCGACCACCTCAAGACCAAGCAGCGCACCGAGCACCTGCACCACACCAAGGTCTACCGTCCGTGGGGCTGCTACGAGGGCATCGACGTGGGCGAGCGCTTCCAGGTCAAGCGCATCACCGTCAACCCGGGCGGCAAGCTGTCGCTGCAGATGCACCACCACCGCGCCGAGCACTGGATCGTCGTCAGCGGCACCGCCCGCGTGACCTGCGGCGATGAGGTGACGCTGCTGACCGAGAACGAATCGACCTACATCCCGATCGGCGCCACGCACCGCCTGGAAAATCCGGGCAAGCTGCCGCTGCACCTGATCGAGGTCCAATCCGGCAGCTACCTGGGCGAGGACGACATCGTCCGCCTGGAAGACGTTTACCAACGCGCCTGACCCGCTTGTCCACGGCGGCCCCGGCCGAGCAGCGGGGGTCGCCGTTTTCCCGTCTTTGCGTAGGCCCCGGCCTACGCCTCCCGCAACATCCCGATTTCCCCTCTGAGCGCCGCTGGCGCCCGCCTGCGTGCGCCTGGCCGGCCCAGCCACGCGCGATTGCCGCGTCACCGCGATCGTCCCGGCGGCCGATGCTAGGATAAATCCGCAGTGATCGAGCAACCGGCGGCAGCGCGTAGGCAACCGCCTTTTTTAAGGGAGGTGAAGTATGAAGCGTACACAAACCATCATCGCGGCATTGGTGCTGGCGGGCGCGGCCGGCGTGCCGCTGGCGCGCGCGGCCGACATCAGCCAGGGCGTGCAAACCCTGGACCTGAGCGGCGGCGCGGCCGTGCTGATGCATGAATTCGGCGCCGGCAACGCCGGCAACACGTTCAGCGACCGTTATAATTTCACGACCGCCAGCGGCGAAATGCTGGGCGCCCTGGTCAGCAGCCTGAACCTGGCCGACGCCGGCCTGGGCGGCGCCAGCTTCGACAGCTTCAAGCTGTACAACTCTGCCGGCTTCTCGCTGGACGGCGTGAAGCAATCGGCGCCGGGAGCGACGGCCGAGGTGTGGACCATCGGCGCCCACCACCTGCCGGCCGACAGCTATTACCTGATGGTGAGCGGCACGGTGCGCAACGCGGCGGCCGGCAACTATGTCGGCTCGGTGGCCGTGAGCGCGGTGCCGGAACCGGCCACCTACGGCATGCTGCTGGGCGGCGCCGGCATCGTCGGCTGGCTGGCCCGCCGCCGTAAGGTCTGACAATGGCGCTATAATTCCAACGGAAGCCGCCGCTTCCGTTTTTTTTTGCCACCTCAACCGCGATCGACCCACTTGCGACTTTTCTTACTTTCCCTGGCCACCATGCTGGCGCTGTCCGGCGCGGCCCGCGCGCAAAACGTCCCCGTCGCCGGCCTCAGCGCCGCCCAACTGGCGGTGGTCATCAACGACGACGAGCCCAACAGCGTTGAGCTTGGCGAGTACTATCAGAAAGCGCGCAATATTCCTGCCGCTAACATGGTGCATGTGCGCATCCCGCACCGGCCGCGCAAGCTGGACGCCGACCAGTTCGACGCGCTGAAAGCGCAGATCGACGCCAGGCTGGGGCCCGACATCCAGGCCGTGCTGATGGTGTGGACCGCGCCGTACGCGGTCGAGTGCAACTCGCTGACCTCGGCCTACACGCTGGGCCTGGACAGCGGCTTGTGCGCCAAGAGCTGCGCCCCGAGCAAGCCCAGCAGCTACTTCAATTCGGCCTCGGCCAAGCCCTACACCGACTACCGCATGCGCCTGTCCATGCTGTTGCCGACCGACTCAGTGGAAGCGTCGAAGGCCCTGATCGACCGCGGCGTGCTGGCCGGTTTCGCCGTGCCGACCGCCACCGCCTATTTCCTGAAGACCAGCGACGCCGCGCGCAGCAGCCGGGCGCGCTTCTTTCCGCGTTCGATGACGGTGCCCTCCAGGAAGCTGACCATCAAGACCCTGGAGGCCGACAGCATCGAGCAGGCCGGCGACATCATCGTCTACGAGACCGGCCTGAGCCAGGTGCCCAAGCTGAACACGCTGAAATTCCTGCCGGGCGCGCTGGCCGATCACCTGACCTCGTACGGCGGCGACTTGCTGGCCGAGGGCGGGCAGATGAGCAGCCTGCGCTGGCTGGACGCGGGCGCCACGGCCAGCTACGGCACCGTCAGCGAGCCGTGCAATCATTGGCAGAAGTTCCCCAACTCCACCGTGCTGCTGGGGCAATATTTGCGCGGCAACACCGCGATCGAAGCCTACTGGAAGAGCGTGGCCTGGCCCGCGCAGGGCGTGTTCGTCGGCGAACCGCTGGCCGCGCCTTACCGCCACTGATGCCGGTCAAGGGCGGGACAACAGAGCGCGGAGGGCGCCGAACCATGTGTTAGTCCGAACGGACTAAAGGTATGTCATCAAGGCGTCAATCCGCCGGCTTAATATGCAAAATGCAATTTCTGAAATCATTTTGTTAAGACCGGCGCGCCGACCTTTTTTCTACCCAGGACCCACACATGAAAACAACCTTCCACTTGCCGAACGCCCAGGCTGCCTCCACGCCGGGCCGGCGCACCATCATCGCCGCCGCCCTGATGGCGGGCCTGTCGGCCTCGGCCCACGCTGATTCGCCGGTCGTGATCAGCCAGGTGTACGGTGGTGGCGGCAACTCCGGCGCCACCATCAAGAACGATTTCATCGAGCTGTTCAACCGTGGCACGCAGCCGGTCAGCCTGGCCGGCTGGAGCGTACAGTACGCCAGCGCCTCCGGCTCCTCGTGGCAGGTGACCAAGATCAGCGGCAGCCCGGTGCTGCAGCCCGGCCAGTACTACCTGGTGCAGGAGGCGGCCGGCACCGGCGCCGGCGCGCTGCTCACGCCCGACACCACCGGCACCATCCCGATGAGCGGCAGCGCCGGCAAGGTCGCGCTGGTCAACGACGGCAACGCCTTGTCCGGCGCCGCCCCATCCGGCGGCACGCTGGTCGACTTGCTGGGCTTTAACGCCGGCTATTTCGAAGGCGCCAACGGCCCGGGCCTGAGCAACACCACCGCCGCGCTGCGCGCCAACGGCGGCTGCACCGACACCGACAACAACGGCAGCGACTTCACCGCCGGCGCGCCCAACCCGCGCAACACCGCCAGCCCGCTGCATGCGTGCGGCGTGCCGACGGCGCCGCCTATCGTCGCCAGCTGCCCGGCCAGCCTGGCCATGGCGGTCGGCTTCGCCGGCAGCGCTGACCTGAGCGCGACCGACGCCGACGGCATCGTCAACAGCGCGGTCATCACCTCGACCGCCGTGCCCGGCATCAGCCTGGTGAACTTCCAGGCCGCCTCGGCCGCCGGCGCCAACGCCACCGTCAGCCTGAGCGTGGGCGCCGGCGTGGCGCAGGGCAGCTATCCGGTCGTGGTGCGCTTCGATAACGACCAGTCGCAGCAGGCCAGCTGCACCATCAACGTCAGCGTGGCCTCGCCCACCGGCGTCACCCACACCATTCCGCAGATCCAGGGCCCGGGCGAGACCAGCCCGTACGCCGGCACCGTGCAGACCACCGAGGGCGTGGTCACGGCCAAGGTCGGCTCGGGCTTCTTCCTGCAGGACCCGCTGGGCGACGGCGATCCGCTGACCTCGGACGGCATCTTCGTCTACACCACGGCCGCCAACAGCGGCACCGTGCAGGTCGGCGACCAGGTCCGCATCACCGGCACCGTCACCGACTACGCGCCGGTGGCCGGCGGCCACGCCTACACCGAGCTGCAGAACATCAGCGCCATCGTCAAGACCGGCAGCGGCATCGCCGTCACCCCGACCAACATCCAGCTGCCGTACGCCAACCTGGGCCAGGTCGAAGGCATGCTGGTGCGCTTCACCAACGCGCTGACCGTGTCGCAGCTGGAGTTCCTGGGCGACCGCGGCGAAGTGACGCTGTCGTCCGGCCGCCTGGAGGCGCCGACCAACCACTACCGCGCCGGTTCCAACGAAGCCAAGGCGCTGGCGCTGGCCAACGCCGGCAACCAGATCGTGCTGGACGACGGCGTGTTCACCACGCCCGCCACCATTCCCTACCTGGGCGCGGATGGTTCGCTGCGCGCCGGCGACACCGTCTCCGGCCTGACCGGCGTGGTGGACTTCGGCGCCAAGGGTGGCGGCGGCGCCGCCTTCAAGCTGCAGCCGACCGTGGCCCCGGTGTTCTCGCAGGATAATCCGCGCACCGCGCCGCCGGCCCTGGTCGCAGGCAACATCAAGGTCGCCAGCGCCAACGTGCTGAACTACTTCACCACCTTCACCAACGGCACCGACGTCGAAGGCCACACGGGGCAGGGCTGCTCGCTGGGAGCCAGCGTCAGCAAGTCCAACTGCCGCGGCGCCGACAACCTCAACGAGTTCAACCGCCAGACCGCCAAGATCGTCGGCGAACTGAAGTCCATTGACGCCGACGTCTTCGGCCTGATGGAAATCCAGAACAGCGGCGAGTACACGGTCGGCTACCTGGTCAAGGCGCTCAACGAGGCGATCTCGCCGGGCACCGGCTTCCAGACCTACGCGGTCGTGCCCAAGCCGGCCTCCACCGGCACCGACGCCATCCGCGTGGCCATGATCTACAAGCCGGCCGCGCTGACGATGGTGGGTAGCGCCATGTCCGACGCCGACAGCATCAACAACCGTCCGCCGATGGCGCAGACCTTTGCCGCCGCCAACGGCGCCAGGTTCTCGCTGATCGTCAACCACCTGAAATCGAAGGGCAGCTGCCCGGCCGGTTCCGGCGGCGACGCCGACAAGGGCGACGGCCAGAGCTGCTGGAACGCCACCCGCGTCAACCAGGCCACCCGCCTGGTCACCACCTTCGCGCCGCAAGTGGCGGCCGCCGCCGGCGACGCCAAGGTGCTGATGATCGGCGACTTCAACTCCTACGGCATGGAAGATCCGATCAAGGTCATCACCGACACCGGCTACGTCAACCAGCTGGAGCGCTTCGTGCGCGGTGGCGGCGGCATGCCGTACTCCTTCGTGTTCAACAGCGAGGCGGGCTACCTGGACCACGCGCTGGCCAGCCCGGCGCTGACGCCGTCCGTGGTGGACGCGGCCGAATGGCATAACAACGCCGACGAGCCGACCGTGGTCGACTACAACACCGACGGCAAGCCGGAAGACAAGTACACCGCCGCGCCGTACCGCGCCTCCGACCACGACCCGGTCGTGATCAGCCTGAACCTGGCCGCGCCGTACAGCGACGTCAGCGCCAGCGTCAAGGCGTCCGCCACCGGCCTGGTGTTCAACCGCGCCACCGGCAAGTACAGCTCGACGTACTCCATCACCAACACCGGCGCGGCCGCGCTGAGCGGTCCGTTCCAGGTCGAGTTCGACGGCCTGCCGGCCGGCGTCACGCTGAGCAACGCCAGCGGCAGCCACGCCGGCGCGCCGTACATCACGGTCAACGCCGCCACGCTGGCGCCGGGCGCCACCGTCTCGTTCGCGCTGAGCTTCAGCAAGACCGGCACGGCCAACATCAGCTACACCACCAAAGTCTACAGCGGCAATTTCTAAGGATATGACCATGTTCAAACCAAACTTTTCCCTCACCCTGCGCCATGCCGCGATGGCGCTGGCCCTGGGCGTTGCCTGCGCCGGCGCGGCGTCGGCCCAGACGCTGCACGTGGAGCTCAACACCGCGTCGCTGGTCAATACCGGCTTCCTGGACCTGCAGTTCAATCCTGCGAACACTCCGGCCAGCTTCGCCAGCGCCACCATCAGCCACCTGTCCGGCTTTGGCGACCTGTCCGGCGTCGTCCTGACCGGCAACGTGCAGCAGAACGCCGGCGGCTTCGTGTTCGGCAACACCACCGATTACAACGACCTGTTCCAGGGTATTGCGTTCGGTGGCAAGGTCAGCTTCGACGTCACCTTCGGCGGCCTGTCCGACGCGTCGCCGGCGGCGATCCAGAGCAAGTTCGCCGTGTCGCTGTTCGGCGCCGACGGCACCACGGCGCTGGGCAACTTCAACCCGCAGGACAGCACGCTGATGTCGATCACCTGGCAGCCGACCGCCGGCGCCGGCGTGCTGTCGGCGGACATCACCGACCACGCGATCGCCGGCGTCAGCGCGGTGCCGGAACCGTCGACCTGGGCCATGCTGGGCGCCGGCCTGGCGCTGGTGGGCATCGCCCGCCGCCGCAAGCTCTCCGCCTGAATTTGACGGCTGCAAAAAAACGACACTTCGGTGTCGTTTTTTTGCATGTAGACGGCCACTTCTAAATCGCAAGCGAGACAGACTGGCACTGGATATATATCGCCAAGCTCTGAATCCGCGATGGAAATCATATTAGTATTGCCAGATTGCTTGTTGCATAGTGATTCCTTTGCACGGATTTGCCATGCCACCCGCCCATATCCTTGTCATTGAAAACGAGCCTGCGATCCAGGAACTCATCGCCCTCAACCTGAGCATGGCGGGCCACACCGTAGCCCGCGCGCGCGACGCCGAAAGCGCGCTGCTGATGCTGGAAGACGGCCTGCCGGCCATGATCATGACCGACTGGAACCTGCCCGGCCAATCCGGCCTGTCGCTGATACGCCGCCTGCGCGCGCAGCCGCGCACGCGCGACCTGCCCATCATCATGGTGACGGCCCGCTGCGGCGAACCGGACAAGATCATGGCGCTGGAAAGCGGCGCCGACGACTACATGACCAAGCCCTTCAGCCCGCGCGAAATGGTGGCCCGCGTGCACGCCTTGCTGCGCCGCCTGCGCGCGCCGGCGCCGCCCGGGCAGGCGGCCGACACGGTGCAGATGGCCGGCCTGCGGCTCGATCCGCACACGCTGCGCGTGACGGCCGGCGCCCGCGAGCTGGCCATGGGCCGGGTCGAATTCAAGCTGCTGAACTTCCTGATGAACCACCCGGAACGGGTGCACACCCGCGCCCAGTTGCTGGACCAGGTCTGGGGCAACGCGGTCTACCTGGACGAGCGCACCGTGGACGCCCACGTCGGCCGCCTGCGCAGCGCGCTGCAGCCCAGCGGCCACCAGGAGCACATCGAAACCGTGCGCGGCAGCGGCTACCGCTTCGTGGCCTGGGAGCAGGGCGCCGGCGCGCTGCGGGAAACGGCGCGGGCATGACGATGGACGCACTGGTCATCCTGAGCAAGGTGGAGCAGGAATACCTGCTGCACGCGATCGAGGCGGTGCTGCCGGTGCGGCAACCGCGCCAGCTCTGCCTGTGGACGCAGGGCCAGTTCCAGGCGCTGCTGCCGCACCAGATCATGGTCTGCCTGCAGTTCGGCGCGCAGGACGAGGTGCAACATGTCGAATGCATGCACAGCACGGTGCTGGACGCCGGCCTGCTGGCCCGCCTGGGCGACAAGGCCGACGGCCTGGCGCTGCGGCTGGCGCGCCACTGCCGCGACGGCCTGCGCCTGCCGGCCATGC
>NZ_WWCX01000123.1:0-15449 GCF_009857655.1 Duganella vulcania | reverse complement strand
GGCGGGTGCCAGCGCCCACGCCAGCGCGGCTGGCGCGGGACACGGGGAGGCGCATGGCGCTTCGGCTTCTGCGGCGGCCAGCGGGGCGGAATCGGCGTCCGCGTCCGTATCGGCGTCGGCCGAAGCGAGCGCGCCGGTCAAGAAGGTGCGTGTGCTGCCCAAGTTGAAGTACAAGAAGGAAAAACCGCCGGAGCCGGCCGCCAGCAACTGGCCGCTGATCGCGGGCGGAGCCGGCGCGCTGGCGCTGCTGCTGGGGGCGGGCGGCTACTTCTATCTGCGCAAGAAACGCGGCAGCGGGCCGCTGAAGATCTGGCAGGGATTCCGCAAGAAAAAGCCGGCCGCCGAGGGCGAAACGCCGATGGAGGCGCCGCCGCTGCACGAGGTCACGCCGGAATCCATGATGGAAAAACAATAAAAATGTAATAAGCTTATAACGAGTCCGCTCTTATCCGGCTCAGGGGTTCTGGGTTATAGTGTTCGACGCCCACCGTCTTCCCCATCCTGAAAGAGCCTTATGACCGCAGCAGATTTTCAGTCTCAGCATCACGAGCAATACCAAACTTTCAAACAACTTGGCCTGAAGCTGGACATGTCCCGCGGCAAGCCAGCCCCAGAGCAGCTGGACCTGTCGAACGCCCTGATGGCGTCGCTGGACAGCTACAAGGCCGCCGACGGCACCGATTGCCGCAACTACGGCGGCACCATCGGCCTGCCGGAAGCGCGCGCGCTGTTTGGCCAGCTGCTGGACGTGCCGGCCGCGCAAGTCGTGGTCGACAGCAGCGCCAGCCTGTCGCTGATGCATGACGTGATCATCTACAGCCTGCTCAACGGCACGCCCGGCCATGCGCCGTGGGTGCGCGAGCCGGTGACCTTCCTGTGCCCGGTGCCTGGCTACGACCGCCATTTCGCCATCTGCGAGGCGCGCGGCATCAAGATGATCAACATCCCGATGACCGAAGACGGCCTGGACATGGACCTGGTGGAAAAACTGGTGGCCGAGGACGCCAGCATCAAGGGCATGTGGTGCGTGCCGAAGTACAGCAATCCGGGTGGCGTGGTGTACTCGGATGCGGTGGTGGCCCGCCTGGCGGCGATGAAGACGGCGGCGCCGGACTTCCGCCTGATGTGGGACGACGCTTACCGCTTCCACCACCTGGGCGAGCAGAAGCTGGCAGTGGCCAGCATCCTGGACGCGTGCGCGCAGGCCGGCAACCCGGACCGCGCGATCGTGTTCGCGTCGTCGTCCAAGGTGAGCTGGGCTGGTTCGGGCATCGCCGCGCTGGCGGCTTCGCCGGCCAACATCGCCTGGTGGACCAAGCACGCCGGCATCCGCAGCATCGGCCCGGACAAGATCAACCAGCTGCGCCACGTGCGCCTGCTGAAGGACCTGCCGACGGTGGAGGCCTTGATGGAACAGCATCGTTTGCTGCTCAAGCCGAAGTTCGACGCGGTGCTGGCGCAGTTCGAGCGCTATCTGGCCGACGTGCCGGGTGTGTCGTGGACGCGTCCGCTGGGCGGCTACTTCATCGATCTGGTGACGCCGCCGGGTTCGGCCAAGCGCACCGTGGCGCTGGCCAAGGAAGCCGGCATCACGCTGACGCCGGCCGGCGCGGCTTTCCCTTACGGTAACGATCCCAAGGATAGCCACATCCGCATCGCCCCGAGCTTCCCGTCGCTGGATGAGATCACCCAGGCGGCGCAGGGAATCGCGCTGTCGCTGCGCGTGGCGCTGGCGAGCTGATCGCCGTGCAGACGTAAAAAAAGCGCCCTCGGGCGCTTTTTGCATTGGAGCGGCGGTTTTTATTGACGCGCCATGCCAGGCACGTTGTTCAACCAAGGCTCGGTCACGTCGCGGATGGCGCGGTCGTTGGCCAGGATCTGCTTGAGCAGGTCGATCTTGCGCAGGCGCGGGGCGCCGCTCAGGCTGGGCACGCCGGCGTCGGCCGGGCGGGCGGCGTTGGCGCATTGCGCTTCCAGGCGGCTCAGGCCGTCCCAATCCCCCAGACGCGCGGCGGCAGCCATTTGATTGGACAGGCCGGCAATGTTTTCGTACATCGAGAGGACTTCGGTGGAGGTCATGTTCTCACCCTGGTTTAGTTAAAACGGATTACCGCATGTCCTGATTAACGTCGCCTTAAACGCGAACTTTAGGGTGTTTTGAAAAAATATTTGAAAAAAGTCGAAAAAAAAGCCGCGCGGCGTAAAACCGGCGGCTTCCATGGTTGTTTGGACAAGCTGGATTATTTGACCAGCTCCTCCAAACCGGCGCTCAGTTCGTCCGGCGACGGCATCTCGTCGATCAGGGCGTTGTCGTCCAGGCCCAGTTCCTCGGCCAGGTCGGCCGGGTAGCAGGCCTCGATTTCATCGTCGCTCAGTTGGGCCTGCTCGACACGGGCGCGCCAGGCGGCCAGCGAGACCACGGCGGCCAGGCGGTTCAGCTCGCCGTTGTGGTGTGGTTCGGGGAAGGCCAGGATGGTTTCCGAGAAGGTCAGCGGGAATTTCCAGCGCTTGGCCAGCTCGGCACCGACGTCGGCAAACGTGAAGCCGAACGAGGCTTTCTCGGCGTCCAGGCGGCGCGGGTCCAGCGGACCGGCCACCTTGTCGAGCGCCATCGCCTGCTCGGCCATCGCCGAGTGGATCACCAGCTGGCCGATGGCGTGCATCATGCCGATGGTGAAGGCGAGGTCGGTGTTTTCCTTGGTCTTCTTGGCAATCCATTTGGCCGACACCGCGGTGTGTAGGCTGTAGCGCCAGAATTGCTTGAGGTCGAGGCCGGGCACGGTCTTGAAACCGCTGACCAGGCCGGAGCTGATGACCAGCGTGCGCACGGTGACGAAGCCGAGCATCAGTACCGCATCCTCCACGGTGCCGATGCTGCGCGAGACGTGGTAGTAGGCCGAGTTGGCCAGGCGCAGCAGCTTGGCGCTCAGCACCGGATCCGTCGACAGTTTTTTCGCGATCTCTTCGGTCGAGACGCTGGCCTTGTCGAAACTGCTGATCAGCTCTTCCACGACTTTAGGCGCGGTGGGCAACGCAGTTGGATTCTGGAACAGGGCATCAAGTTTCATATTTATCTCCTGGGTAATTAGCGCGTTGCTATAGGCTAACTATATAGCGATTCCCCGAATGTATGAAACAATTTTGCGGGGCGGGCGTCTCTTTTCCGAGTCAGTGATCGGCGATGGGACCCGGCGTATATACTGACGGCATGGAACCCGACCCTATCGAGCAGATCACACAAACCACGCTGCAGCATTACGAGCGCACCGCCGAGCAGTTTTTCGCCGGCACCGTCGACCACGATGTCAGCCAAAATATCGCCGCGTTGCTGGGCGCGATACAAGGCCCCGCGCCATACCGCCTGCTGGACCTGGGCTGCGGCCCCGGACGTGACCTGAAAACCTTCAGGGAGCTGGGCCACGAAGCGATCGGCGTCGATGGCTCGGCGCGATTCGTCGAGATGGCGCGCGCCTACAGCGGCTGCGAAACCTGGCGGCAGGACTTCATCCAACTTGACCTGCCCGCTGGTTTTTTCGACGGCGTCTACGCCAACGCGTCCTTGTTCCACGTGCCCAGCGCCGCGTTGCCGAAGGTGCTGCGCGACCTGCATGCCGCGCTGAAGGCCGGCGGTGTGCTGTTCAGTTCCAACCCGCGCGGCGACAACCGCGAAGGCTGGAACGGCCCGCGCTACGGCAGCTATTACGACTACGAAACCTGGGAACGGTACCTGCTGGCGGCGGGATTCAGCGCGCTCCGGCACTACTACCGTCCGCAAGGCTTGCCGCGTGATCAGCAGCCCTGGCTGGCCAGCGTCTGGCGCAAGCATTGATTGCAGCCTTAGGTGCGCAAGCGCACGGAACGCCAGCCGGCGCCTGCCTATAGTTGAGGCATCGCATGCGGCACAACGCCGCGTGTCCTGTAGCTTCATCACCCACCAAGGAGTGCATCATGAACAAGGACCAAGTGAAGGGTACCGCGAAAGATATCGGCGGCAAAATCCAGGAAGAGGCCGGCAAGCTGGTCGGCAGCTCGGAGCAGCAAGCCAAGGGCCTGAACAAGCAAGCCGAAGGCAAACTGCAAAAAGGCCTGGGCGACGCCAAGGAAGCCGTCAAGGACATCACCAAAGGCAACCGCAACTAACATCGTTGCGGGATAAAAAAGCCGCGTGCGCTGAAGACGGCCAAGGCCGTCGCAAGCCACGCGGCTTGTTTCATTTGCGCGCTCAACCTGCGCGCTCAACCTCACGCCGCGATGCGGTTGGTGCTCAGGTCCCAGCCGCCGGCGGTGTTGCCGCCCGCGCCGCCGCTGATCTTCTGCTGCGTGTAGCGCCACTTCACCTTCGAGAATTTCAGCGACACATGCTCGGTCAGGATGTCGCCTTCCTGCACGCTGGGCGAGACCCCGCCGATCAGCACGTTCTCCAGTTCGATTTCATAATACTTGACGCGTTCGCCCTGGCCGTCCGCGCGCATGAATTCAAACTTGGCCTTGGGGATGGTCTTGCCGGACGAGCAGGTCTGCAGCAGCACCGGCGAGGCCAGGTCGGCCAGCTTCATCAGGGTGATGTCGTGGTGCTCGCAGCGCTCGGCGGTGTGGCCGCCGCCGGTCGACGCGGTGGCCGATTTGGGCTGGCTCACCGCCCAGCTGACCGCCTTGCATTCGATCCAGTCCTTGTGTTTGTCGTCGGCCGATTCGCCGCGGATACCGTCAATTTGCAGGTAGACATCGATAGCCATAATTCCTCCTGGAATGTAAGTGCGGCGGTGCGGAATGCACCGCAGCGGGCATTATCGAATGGTCAACAAATCGCCTCTTGTGGCCGCTCAATCAAGGTAAAAAAAGAGGGCCCGAAGGCCCCCGAAAACACTGAAACGATTTACTTCGTTTCCGGCATCAAATTCTTCTTGAAGAAGGCTTCGATGTTGCCGTACACGTGGCGTTGCGGCGCGCGGCCCGAGATACCGTGCTTGGCGCCCGGATAGGTCATCAGCTCAAAGTGGATATTGCGCTTGACCAGCGCGTCGATCATGCGCGTGGTGTTGGTGAACAGCACGTTGTCATCGGCCATGCCGTGCATCAGCAGCAGCGGCGATTTCAGTCCGTCCAGATGCGAGTACACGCCGCCCGATGCATAGCCGGCCGCGTTTTCTTTCGGCGTGCCCATGAACTGCTCGGTGTAGTGGGTGTCGTACAGCGACCAGTCGGTCACCGGCGCCACCGACACGCCCATCGCGATCTTGTCCGACGCCTCGGCCAGCAGGCGCAAGGTCATGAAGCCGCCGTAGCTCCAGCCGAACACGCCCACGCGCTTGGCGTCGACAAAGCTCTGCTTGCCCAGCCACTCGATGCCGGTGATCTGGTCTTCGACTTCCACCTTGCCGAGGTTGTGGTAGTTGGCGTCGGTGAACACGCGTTCGCGGCGCGACGAGCCGCGGTTATCCAGGCGCCACACCACGAAGCCCTGCTGCGCCATGTACTGGTCGAAGAAATTGCCCCAGCGGCGGGCCACGTGCTGCGAGTGCGGGCCGCCGTAGGTCGACAGGTAGACCGGGTATTTCTTCGACGCGTCAAAGCCGCTCGGCTTGATCATCGAGTAGTACAGCGTCTGGCCGTCCTTGGCCTTGAGCGTGCCGTATTCGGTGTGCAGGTGGGCGTCCAGGTATTTGCCGTACGGGTGCGAGGCGTTCAGCTCGTTGTGCTCCAGCCAGCTAATCATCGCGCCGTCGGGACGGCGGATGCTGACCTGCGGCGGCGTGTCCGGATCGGAGTAGGTGTCGACGAACACCTCGCCGTTGCGGGCGAAGGCGGAGTCGTGCCAGCCGTCGCCCTGGGTGATGCGCTGCGGCTTGTCGGCCGTGCTGCCGTCCAGCTTGAGCGCGTAGGTCTGGCTGTCGATCACCGCGTCGCGGTTCGACTGCACGAACACGCGGCCGCCTTTCTCGTCGACCGCCAGCACGCGGTCGATGCCCCAGTCGCCCTTGGTGATGGCGTGCTGCAGCTTGCCCTGCATGTCGTACAGGTACAGGTGCTTGCGGCCGCTGCGCTCGGACGACCAGATGAAGCCCTTGTCGTTGGCCAGGAAGCGCAGGTCGTCGAAGATGCTGACCCAGGTCGGCGAGGTCTCGGTGACCAGCACCTTCTGCGCCAGCGTGGCGGCGTCCACCGACACCAGCTCCAGCTTCTTCTGGTCGCGGCTCTGGCGCTGGAACAGCAAGGCCTTGGCGTTGCCGCTCCAGTCGGCGCGCACCAGGTAGATGTCCTGGTTGGCGCCCAGGTCGACGTTGCGGATCTCGCCGCTGACCGGCGAGACGATCTTCAGCTGCACCAGCACGTTCGGATCGCCGGCGGCCGGGTAGCGCTGCTCGACCACGTCGGTGCGGTCGGCGAAGATTTCAAAGCGGCGCACCACCGGCACCGGCGCCTCGTCGTAGCGCTTGTAGGCGATGGCGGAATCGTCCGGCGCCCAGTAGTAGCCGCTGGTCTGGCTCATTTCTTCCTGCGCCACGAACTCGGCCTCGCCGTTGTGGATGGTGCCCTGGCCGTCGGTGGTCAGCTGCTTTTCCTTGCCGGTGCTCAGGTCCAGCACCACCAGGTTCTGGTCGCGCACGAAGGATACGTAGCGGCCCTTGGGCGAGATCTTGGGATCGAGCACGTTGCCGGAGGCGACCAGGCGCGCGGCGTCCGGCTTGCCGGCGTCGATCAGGTACAGCTTGCCGGCGATCGGCACCAGCAGCTGCTTGCCGTCCGGCGACCAGCTGTAGCTGAGGATGCCCTTCAGGCTGGCGGTGCGCTCGCGTTCGCGGCGTGCCTTCTCGGCGTCCGACAGCTGCTCGTCCGGCACCAGGATCTTGGAGTCGACCAGGCGGTGCGTGGTCTTGTCCTTGAGGTTGTATTCCCACAGGTCGAGCTGGAACTGGTTGTCGTCGCGGCCGCGCAGGAAGGTCACGCGGGCGCCGTCCGGCGACACCCTCAGGCTGCGCACGCCGGGGCCGCTCAGCGACGGGTCGGCGTGCAGGCGGTCCAGTGTCAGTTTTTCGGCGGAGGCGTTGGCGCCGGTCAGCAGGGCGAGGAAGCAGAGGATGAAGCGCATGGAGTGAGTGTCTCTTGGTTATCGGAACCCGAGACGATACCAGAGCGGCCCGCCCATGGCGAGACGGCAATGTTCTGAATCCACGGTGGAAAACCGTTTTTCCTTCGGCGCCGGCCGCCTCAGGCGTGCGCGGCGTCCGCGTGCCCGCCGGCCCGCGCGCGCTCCAGCGTCAGGCGCTGCAAGGCCCAGCTCAACAGCACCGCCGCCACCGTCAGCCCGACCACCAGCCCGATCCAGAAGCCGGCCGCCGCCATCGGCTCGGCCGGCGCCCACGGCAGCCATTGCGGCGCCAGCCCGAGCCAGCAGCCCAGCGGCAGCGCGAAGCCCCAGAACGCCAGCAGCTGGATCTGCATCGGCTGGCGCGACACCTTGTAGCCGCGGATCGCGCACGAGGTCGCGACCTGGGTGGCGTCGGACAATTGGAACAGTGCGGCGAACAAGAGCAGCTGCACGCACAGTTCCTGCACCGCCGGGTCGGACGTGTAGGCGGCGGCGATCTGCCGGCGGCACAGCACGATGAACAGCGCCGACAGCACGGCAAACGCCAGCGACATGCCCACCCCGGTCCAGGCCACGTAGCGCGCCCGCGCCGGGCTGCCTTCGCCGACCGCCTGGCCGACGCGGGTGATCAGCGCGATGCCAAAGCTGAGCGGCACCATGAACACCAGCGAGGAAAAATTCAGCGCGATCTGGTGCGCCGAGATCTGCACCACGCCGTAGCGCGCGATCAGCAGGCTGACCGCGCCGAACGCGCTGACCTCGGCGAAATAGGTGATCCCGATCGGCAGCCCCAGCCGCAGCATCGAGCGGATCTCCGGCCAGTGCGGCCCTTCCCAGTGGGTGAACGGATAGGTGGCGCGATAGGCCGGCGCGACGCGCATCCAGGCCAGCATGGCGGCCAGCATCAGCCACATGCACAGGCCGGTGGCGACCGCGCAGCCGACCCCGCCCAGCTTGGGCAGGCCCCAGTGGCCGAACACCAGCAACCAGTTGACCAGCACGTTGAAGCACAGGCCCAGGATGGCGATCAGCATGACCGGCTTGGTCTGGTTGATGCTGGTGCTGTAGCCGTACAGCGCGCGGTAGGCGGCGAACGGCGGCAGGCCGATGCTGATCGCGTGAACGAACAGCGTGGCCTGGCCCTGCACATAGGGCGTCAGGTGCAGGTGGCCGAACAGCGCGGTGGCCAGGTTGGCCAGCAGCATGGCCAGCACGCCCACGCCCAGCGCCTTCCACAGCGACTGCCGCACCGCGTGCGGAATCTTGCCCAGCTCGCCGGCGCCGACATCGTGCGCCACCACGCTGTTAATCGCCATCATGGTGCCGCTGACCGTGACCAGGATGATCGACCAGATCGACGCCCCCAGCGACACGGCGGCCAGCTCATCGGCGCTGGCGTGGCCGGTCATCGCCACGTCGGCCACGCCCATGCCCACCGTGGCCAGCTGGCCGATCAGCATCGGCCAGGCCAGGCGCCACAGGGCTGCCGCTTCGCGGCGGAGATCGGGCAGGTGGAAGGCGTGGGGCATGCGCGGCGCTCGAAAAAGGATGGGCGACAATTCTACCCCGGTCCCGACCAGCCCGCCGCGCTGTATCATTACATTTTCTTGCAATTTAGCCATATTGGCGTGTCGGCCAACGCGCTAGCATAAGCGTTGTCTGTGCATGGCACCGGCTGTTCAACTTTTTACCTGAGCGATATTCATCATGAAACCAATCCTGCACCGTCTGACCCGCGCCGCCCTGATCCTGGCCGCCGCGGCCGCCGCCACCGCGCACGCGGGCGAGCTGACGCTGTTTACCCACTCCAACTTCGCCGGCCCGCCGCTGACCTTGCGCGGCAGCGAGCCGGACCTCGATCGGCTGGGCTTCAACGACCGCGCCTCCAGCGTGGTGGTGCGTTCCGGCACCTGGCAGCTGTGCGAGCATTCCGAATACCGCGGCCGCTGCATGGTGGTCGAGCGCGGCGAGTACCCGGTGCTGGACGGTTTCAACGACGTCATCTCATCGGTGCGTGAAATCAGCGGCGGGGGCGGGCGCGACTACCGCGACGACGACCACCGTAACGACCGCGGCCGCGACAGCGGCTATGGCTACGGCCACCACCGCGAACCGATCGTGCTGTTCTCCAAGTCCGGCTTCGGCGGCGCCAAGCTGGGCCTGCGCGACGCGGTGCGCACGCTGGACCAGTACGACTTCAACGACCAGGTCAGCTCCGTGGTGGTCAACGAAGGCCGCTGGGAGCTGTGCGAGCACGCCGACTACGGCGGCCAGTGCATCGTGCTGGAGCCGGGCCGCTACGAATACCTGGACAATATGAACAACCGCATTTCGTCGCTGCGCCGGATCCGTTGACCGGCATGCGCTATCATGCAGGGCAGCACCCCGATTTGGAGACCCTGCCATGAAACGACTTGTCTGCGCCACGCTGCTGGGCGCCGCCGCGGCGGCGCAGGCGGGCGACATCGTGCTGTACACGCGCGCGCATTTCGGCGGCCCGGCGCTGCAGCTGCACGGCTCGGAGCCCGACCTGGACAAGCTGGGCTTCAACGACAAGACCTCCAGCGTGGTCGTGCAGAGCGGCACCTGGGAGGTGTGCGAGAACAAGTACTACAAGGGCCGCTGCCTGGTGCTGGACAAGGGCGAGTACGCCGAGCTGAAGAACTTCAACGACATGATGTCCTCGGTGCGCGAGCTTGAAGCGCGGCCGCCCGCCAAGGACAAACGGGTACAGAAGTGACATGCGGACGCCGCCGATCGGCGATCGGCGCTAGACTGTGACAGACGCAAGACGGGGAGCGCGCAACGTGGAATACAAGGACTATTACCAGACCCTGGGCGTGCCGAAAACGGCCACCGAGGAAGAGATCAAGAAGGCCTACCGCAAGCTGGTCCGGAAATACCATCCGGACGTCAGCAAGGAGGCCGACGCCCAGCATAAAACCCAGGAACTGAACGAGGCCTACGGCGTGCTGGGCGACGCCGAGAAACGCGCCGCCTACGACGAGCTCGGACGCGGCCACCAGTACCGCGCCGGCCAGGAGTTCCGCCCGCCGCCGGACTGGGGGCGCGGCTTCGGCAACGGCAATGGCGGCGGCTTCGGCGGCGACGCCATGGGCAGCGACTTCTTCGCCGACCTGTTCGCCAACCTGGGCGGCGGCCGCCGGCGCCAGGCGCCCCGGCGCGGCGAGGACAGCCACGCCAGCATCAGCATCGACCTGGCCGACAGCTACCACGGCGCCACCCGCACCATCGGCCTGACGGTGGCCGAGCGCGACGCCCAGGACCGCATCCTCACGCGCGAGCGCAACCTCAGCGTCAACATCCCGAAAGGCGTGACGGCCGGCCAGCAGTTGCGCCTGTCGGGCCAGGGCCAGCCGGGCGCGGCCGGGCCGGGCGACCTGTACCTGGAAATCCAGTTCCGCCCCAACGCCCGCTACCGCATCGACGGCCGCGACGTCTACGAGACGGTGCCGGTGGCGCCGTGGGAGCTGGCGCTGGGCGGCGAGATCGACGTCGACACGCCGTCCGGCAAGGTCACCGTCACGGTGCCGGCCGGCTCGCAGAGCGGACGCAAGCTGCGCCTGCGCGGGCGCGGCATCCCCGGCAAGACGGCCGGCGACCTTTACCTGCTGCTGGAGGTGGTGCTGCCGCCGGCCACCACCGACAAGGCACGTGAACTGTATCAAACGATGGCGCGCGAACTGGCGTTCAACCCGCGCGCGGGAGGATGAACATGGGACAAGCGATCCTGGAAGCGGTGCTGATCGACGACGCCGCGCTGACCGTGGAGGAACTGGCGCAGGCCTGCGCCGTGGAGCCGGACTGGGTGGTGCAGCGGGTGCGCACCGGCATCCTGCTTGACAGCGCCGACGGCGACCACGTGGCGTGGCGCTTCACCAGCGCCGACCTGGTGCGCGCGCGCCGGCTGTGCCAGATCGAGCGCGACTTCGACGCCAACGACGATGTCGCCGCGCTGGTGGTCGACCTGTCGGAAGAGATCCGCCGCCTGCGCGTCAAGCTCAGCGCCGCCGGAGTGAAATAGGGGCCGGCGCGGCCACGCCGGGCGGCACTTCGCCGCGCGGCGGCTGCGGTCCCGGCTTGTTCGACGGTTTGGCCTCCCTGGGCGGGGCGGCGAGGCGGTGATAGCCGTGCGCGGGGCCGGCATCGCCCGCCACCGGCGACGGCCGCATGTCGTGGTTGGGCGGCGGCACGGCCGGCTGCTCCAGGTCGAGGAACTGCTGCATCAGCCAGCGCGTGGCCGGGCCCGGCTCCTCGTCGCCGCGCCGTATCACGTACAGCGGGAAGCTGAAGGCGCTGCCCTCGCTGATATGCAGCTGCACCAGCCGTCCCGCGTCCAGATCCCACTGCACGAACTCGACCGGCATATTGCCCCAGCCGATGCCGCTGCGCAGCAGCGCGTGCTTGGAGCTGAGGTCGCCCAGCCGCCAGTCGCGCAGCGCCAGCACGCCGAAGTCCTGGCCCTTGGTCAGCGTGCTGCGGTCGGTCAGCACCAGCTGGGTGTGCTCGCGCAGCACCGCGCTCGGGATCACGCCCTCGATCTGCGCCAGCGGATGGTCGGGCGCGGCCACCGGCACCATGGTCACGTAGCCGCAGCTCTGGCGCTCGACGATGTCCTGCGTGCCCGGCATCCAGCCGCTGATGCCGATGTGGCACTCGCGCTCGAGCACCAGCTGGGTGACGGCGCCCAGCGCCTCGGTGCGCAGGCGCATCGCCACGGTCGGGAACTCCTGCTGGAAGGCGTGCAGGATGCGCACCAGCTTGCAGGTCGAGAACATCACATCCACCACCACCGACACCTCGGCCTCCAGCCCGGCCGACAGCGCCTTGGCGCGCGCCCGCATGCCGTCCACCTTGAGCGACACCGCGCGGGCGTCGGCCAGCAGCGCCTTGCCGGCCTCGGTCAGCACCGGCTTGCGCTTGGTGCGGTCCAGCAGCGCGACGTTGAGCTGCTCCTCCAGGTTGGCGATGGTGTAGCTGATCACCGACTGCGTGCGGTGCAGCGCCCGCGCCGCGTGGGCGAAGCCGCCATGGTCGATGACGGCGATGAACACACGCAGCTGGTCGAGGGAGGGGAGGCCGGGGTCGCGCATACATTACCTTGTGATCAGATATCGAATATATCGATAGGTAGGATTTAAATTTAACTAGTTTCATCGATATTAATCCCGATCTATGATGATTGCAATCACTCCCCACACGAAAGGTAATGACATCATGGCAAGTATCCTTCACATCAACAGCAGTGTTCGTCAAAACGGTTCCCTGTCGCGCCAGCTGGGCGGCGAGTACGTGGCCAAATGGCAGGTCGCCAATCCGGCCGGCACCGTGGTCACCCGCGACCTGGCCAGCAACCCGGTGCCGCACCTGACCGAGCAGATGATGGGCGCCTACTTCACCCCGGCCGAGCAGCGCAACGCCGACCAGGCCCACACCATCAAGACCTCCGACGCGCTGGTGGATGAACTGCTGGCCGCCGACACCATCGTCATCGGCGCGCCGATGTACAACTTCTCCGTCACCTCCGGCCTGAAGGCGTGGATCGACCACGTGGCGCGCGCCGGCCGCACCTTCAAGTACGGCGCCAACGGCCCCGAGGGCCTGGTGCACGGCAAGAAAGTGATCGTGTTCGTCGCCAGCGGCGGCGTCTACAGCGAAGGCCCCGCCGCCGCCTACGACCACGTCACCACCTACCTGCGCTCGGTGCTGGGCTTCCTCGGCATGACCGATGTCACCTTCGTGGTGGCCGAGGGCGTGGCCATGGGCGAGGAAGCGGTGGCCGCCGCCATCGCCAAGGGCCGCGGCAAGATCGAGGCGCTGGCCGCCTAAGCTGTACCGCGCCGCCCGGCGTGCAAACTCCCCGTCGGCAGCCGCCGGCGGGGAGTTTTTTTTCGCCCCCGGCGGCCGCGTTGCACAAATTCGTGCGGCTTGGCAGATAATCATCACTGTCGGCCCGCGCTATCGGGCAAAATCATATACAGTGAAGCAAGCATCGGAGCTCCAATGAAACGTAACCTGCACCTGCTGGTGATCGATCCGCAAAACGACTTTTGCGACCTGCCGGCCAGCCACCTGCCGCTCGACCCGGCCACCCGCGCACCGCGCGCGCCGGCGTTGCCGGTGCCCGGCGCCCACCAGGACATGCTGCGCCTGGCCGGCCTGATCAACCGCGGCCGCGCCGGCCTGACCGCCATCAGCATCACGCTGGACTCCCATCACCGCTTCGACATCGCCCACCCGACCTTCTGGATCGCCCGCGACGGCGCGCCGGTGGCGCCGTTCACCGAGATCAGCGCGGCCGACGTGCGCGCCGAAAAATACCTGCCGCGCCATCCGGCCGCCTTGCCGCTGGCGCTGAACTACCTCGACAAACTGGAGACGGCCGGCCGCTACCGGCTGATGGTGTGGCCGGTGCACTGCGAGATCGGCACCTGGGGCAACAACGTGCACGACGACGTGCGCGCCGCCTACGGCGCCTGGGAGGAGGCCGCGCTGGGCATCGTCGCCAAGCTGGCCAAGGGTTCCAACCCGTGGACCGAGCACTACTCCGCCGTCATGGCCGAGGTGCCGGACGCCGACGACCCCGACACCCAGCTCAACACCAAATTCATCGCCTCGCTGGCCGAGGCCGACCAAGTCTACATCGCCGGCGAGGCCGGCAGCCACTGCGTCAAGGCCACGGTCGAGCACATTGTCGAACACTTCGGCGACCAGCCGCTGTCCAAGCTGGTGCTGCTGACCGACTGCATCAGCCCGGTCGCCGGCTTCGAGCCGCAATACCAGGCCTTCCTGCAAGCGATGCAGGCGCGCGGCGTGCAGTTGCGGCAGACGGCCGACGTGCTGCCCGAGCTGTTGGCCAACGCCGGCCGCGCGCTGGGAATGGATGCCGCATGAGCCAGCCCATCGTCCGCAGCCTGCTGGAAACCGACCTGTACAAGTTCACCATGTGGCAGGCGCTGCTGCACGGCCATCCGAACTCGCACACCGAATACGAATTCGTCTGCCGCAACGCCACCGCCTACCCGCTGGCCGAGCTGCTGCCCGAGGTCGAGCGCGAGCTCGACCACCTGTGCTCGATGAGCTTTGCCGACGACGAGCTGGCCTATCTGCGCTCGCTGCGCTACATCAAGAGCGACTTCGTCGACTTCCTCACGGTGTTCCGCTTCCAGCGCAAGTTCATCGACGTGCGCGCCGACGGCGACACCCTGGTGATCCACGCCGCCGGCCCGCAAGTGCACGTGATGGGCTTCGAGATCTACGTGCTGTACATCGTCAACGAGCTGTACTTCCGCCGCTTCGACCGCGAGGCCGCGCTGGCCGAGGGCCGCGCCCGCCTGGGCGAGAAGATCGCCGCGCTGAAAGCCTTCGGCGCCGAACCGGCGCGGCGCAACCCGTTCGAGTTCTCCGACTTCGGCACCCGCCGCCGCTACTCCAGCGCCTGGCACGACGAGGTGGTGCAGCGCCTGGCGCGCGAAGTGCCGCAATACTTCAAGGGCACCTCCAACGTCTACCTGGCGATGAAGTTCGGCCTGGTCCCGATCGGCACCATGGCGCACGAATACATGCAATCGTTCCAGGCCTTCGGCGTGCGGCTGCGCGATTTCCAGAAGGCCTCGCTGGAAGCGTGGGTGCAGGAATACCGGGGCGACCTCGGCGTTGCCCTGACCGACGTGGTCGGCATGGACGCCTTCCTCGACGACTTCGACCTGTACTTCGCCAAGCTGTTCGACGGCCTGCGCCACGACTCCGGCGACCCGGTGGTGTGGGGCGAAAAGGCGCTGGCGCATTACGGCGCGCTGCGCATCGACGCCAACACCAAGCGCCTGGTGTTTTCGGACGGCCTGAACCTGCAGAGCGCGATCGCGCTGTACCGCCACTTCGCCGACCGCATCATGACCGGCTTCGGCATCGGCACCCACCTGACCAACGACGTCGGCCTGAAGCCGTTGAACATCGTCATGAAGCTGGTGTGCTGCAACGGCCAGTCGGTGGCCAAGCTGTCCGACTCGCCGGGCAAGACGCTGTGCAAGGACGAAACCTTCCTGGCCTATCTGCGCCAGGTGTTCAACCACCCGGCGGCCTGACATGGACGGCCTGCGCTACCTCTACCTGACCAACGCCGCGATGCTGGTGGTGATGGGGGTGGGACTGCTGCTGGTGTGGCGCCGCCACCGCGGCCAGACCCACGTGCGCGCCATGGGCGGCTCGATGCTGTGCGCCGCGCTGCTGTCGGCCGGTTATTTGCTGCGCGCCGCCGCGCCGGCGCCGTACGCCATGCTGGGGCCGGCGCTGATGCTGGCCGGCGCCGTCCCCAACCTGCTGCTGCTGGCCGTCAGCG
>NZ_WWCX01000122.1:0-15672 GCF_009857655.1 Duganella vulcania | reverse complement strand
GCGCTGCAGCCGCCGCCGGTGCGGCCCGGCCCGTCCGACGAGCCGCCCACCGTGTCGCGCGCGGTCGGCCCGAAAGGCACCTCGGGCGGCGTCTACAGCGCCGACCTGGGCCTGTCGCTGACCTCGGACAGCCGCGCCTTCCGCGTCGGCGACGTGGTCACCGTCAACCTGCAGGAAACCACGCAGGCCAGCAAGAAGGCCGGCACCAGCTATTCCAAGAATTCGGCCGACAACATCACCGCGCCCAACCTGCTGGGCAAGAGCTTCGGCAAGGCCGCCATCGGCCTGGGCGCCTCCAACACCTTCGCCGGCGACGCCACCAGCACCCAGCAGAACGCGCTGACCGGCGCCATCACCGTGATCGTGCAGGAAGTGCTGCCCAACGGCCTGCTGCGCGTGTCCGGCGAAAAGACGCTGACCCTGAACCAGGGCGAGGAATTCGTCCGCCTGCGCGGCTACCTGCGCGCGGCCGACATCGACGCCGACAACCAGGTGTCGTCGCTGCGCATCGCCAACGCCCGCATCGCCTATTCGGCCCAGGGCACGCTGGCCGACACGCAATCGGCCGGCTGGCTGTCGCGCTTCTTCAACGGTCCGTTGATGCCGTTCTGAACGGCCGTAGTTTTTGCGCAGTTTTTAATAGGTGAACCCATGAATTTCCGCAAGCGCCTCAGCCCCCTCCACCGCCTGCTGGCCCTGCCGCTGGCCTTCTGCGTCGCCGTGGGCGCTGCCATGCCCGCGCCGGCCCAGGCCGCGCAGGTGCTGCGCAACCTGGTGGCGGTCGAAGGCATGCGCGACAACCCGCTGGTGGGCTACGGCCTGGTGGTCGGCCTGAACGGCAGCGGCGATTCGACCCAGGTCAAGTTCGCCAGCCAGTCGGTGATCAACATGCTCAAGCAGTTCGGCGTCAAGGTGCCGGACGGCACCGACGCCAAGTCCAAGAACGTGGCCACCGTGATGGTGTCGGCGGTGTTCCCGCCCGGCTACCGCAAGGGCCAGAACATCGACGTGGTGGTGTCCTCGATGGGCGACGCCAAGAGCCTGCGCGGCGGCGCCCTGCTGCTGACGCCGCTGCGCGCGGCCGACAACGAGGTCTACGCGCTGGCCCAGGGCAACGTGGTGGTGGGCGGCTTCAGCGCCTCCGGCAAGAGCGGCTCCTCGGTCACGGTCAACACCCCGACCTCGGGCCGCATCCCGAGCGGCGCCGCGATCGAGCGCGAGATCGCCACCGACTTCGCCACCAAGCCCACCGTGCGCCTGTCGCTGCGCCACCCGCACTTCCAGACCGCGATCAACATCGTCGACTCGATCAACAAGCGCTTCGGCGACATCGCCACCACCACCGACGCCACCAGCATCGACGTGGTGGCCCCGGCCAACCCGACCCAGCGCGTGGCCTTCATGGCCAAGCTGGAGGCGCTGTCGATCGACGTCGGCGACGATTCGCCCAAGGTGGTGTTCAACTCGCGCACCGGCACCGTGGTGATCGCCGAGGGCCTGCGCGTGCGCGCGGCCGCCGTCACCCACGGCTCGCTGAAGGTGGTGATCTCCGAATCGACCAAGGTCAGCCAGCCGAACGCCCTGGCCCAGGGCAACACCGTGGCCACGCCGCAATCGCAGGTCAGCGTCGACCAGGGCTCGGGCCAGATGTTCAAGTGGCCGGCCGGCGCCAAGCTGCAATCGATCATCGACGTGGTCAACAGCCTGGGCGCGTCGCCGGACGACATCATGGCGATCCTGCAGGCGCTGGACCAGGCCGGCGCCATCGAAGGCGAACTGGTCGTCATTTAAGGAACACCATGAACTTCGATCCCAGCAAATTCGACGGCAGCACCATGCGCATCGGCGTGGCCGACAAGCTCAGCGAAACGCCCGCCGTGGCCGCCCCGGCGGCCGACGATGGCGTCGACCCGAAGTACCGCGCCAAGGCCACCGAGGCCGCGGTCAAGTTCGAGAGCTTCTTCATCGGCCACATGCTGCACCAGATGCGCTCCGGCACGCGCGAGCTGGCGGCCGAGGACAGCGTGTTCAAGGACAAGATCAACGAAGACATGCTGGACATGGCCGACAACCTGGTGGCCGACCAGCTGGCCGGCCAGCGCGCCTTCGGCGTGGCCGACTGCATCCTGCGCCAGCTGCTGCCGCCGGCCAGCGGGCCGTCCGCCATGCAGGCCAGCCTGCCGGGCCGCGCCGCCGCACCGGCGTCGAATATTGCCCAACCGCAAAATATTTTCTCAACGCTTAATCCGGCGCAGTAAACCGTCGCCCTTAACTGTTAACGGACCAGTGAGCGCTATTTAAACACTGCAAGCGACTGGTCCTCCGGCCTTCACCAGGAAAGACCCTTGCAATATGAGCATTTCTTACAACGCACTGTCCGGCGCCCTGGCCGCCCAGGCTGCCCTGAACACGGTCAGCCAGAACATCGCCAACGCACAAACCAAGGGCTACACCCGCCAGGGCGTGCTGCTGCAGGCGAACGCCGGCGACGGCTCCGGCCTGAGCCCCGGCAACGGCGTGCAAGTGGGCTCCCTGCTGCGTTTCAGCGATTCCTACAAGTCCCAGCAGATGTGGCGCGCCGCCTCCGACGTGGGCCAGCATAGCCAGGTCCAGCCTTACCTGACCCAGATGGAAAAGGTCATGAGCGACAGCAAGTCGAGCCTGAGCTATGGCATCGACACCTTCTTCAAGGCGCTCAACGCGGCCGGCGTCGACCCGACCTCGACCCCGCTGCGCCAGCAGGTGATCACCGCGGCCAATTCCATGTCGCAGCAGTTCAACAGCATCTACAACGTCACCGCCAACCAGCTGATCTCGGTGCAGCAGCAGCGCTCGGCCGTCCTGCCGGGACTCAATGAATCGGTCGCCGGCATCGCCGCGCTGAACCAGAAGATCATCGCGGTCGGTGCCAACGGCACCAACACCTCGGCCCTGATCGACCAGCGCGAACAGCTGATCGACAGCGTGGCCTCGCAGGTGGGCGTCGAAGTGGTCAACAACCCGGACGGCACCGCCAGCGTCTCGCTCAAGAGCGGCCAACCGCTGGTGGTCGGCAACCTGTCGGCCAGCCTGGCCTTCGACACCAGCAGCGGCGTCGAGCAGCTGAACCTGACCTTTGCCAACACCACCTTCAAGCTCGACGACACCAAGGTCGGCGGCCAGCTGGGCGGCCTGGCGGATTACCAGGAAAACACCCTGAAGCCGCTGCAAAAATCGATTGCCGAGATCGCCGAGCAGATGTCGAAGAAGGTCAACGACCAGCTCGCGGGCGGCTTCACCAGCCCCGGCGTGCCGGGCACGGACCTGCTGGTGTTCAATCCGGCCAGCGCCACCGGCCTGCTGCAAGTGGTCGACGGCTTCAAGACCGCCGACCTGGCGTTCTCCAGCGACGGCATGCCGGGCGACACCGGCAACCTGCAGCAGCTGGTCGCCATCAAGGGCCAGCCCATCACGCTGACCTCGCTGGGCAGCGTGCTGCTGGGCGACGCCGATACCCAGCTGGTCGGCAAGCTGGGCATCGACAGCAGGCAGAACCAGGCGCAGCTCAACACCGCCACCACGGTCCGCCAGCAGTCCGAAGACGACTGGAAGTCGACCAGCGCGGTCAACACCGACGAGGAAGCGATCAACCTGGTCGAATTCCAGAATATGTACCAAGCCAACATGAAGGTGATCGCGGTGGCCAACACCCTGTTCGACGCCACCATGAAAATGTTCGGTTAAGGAGAGCCCGAATGCGCATCGCCACCAGCCAGTTCCAGTCCACCATGAACCGCGGCCTGCAGGACAACCAGAGTCACCTGGCCCAGATCACCTCGCAGATGGCCTCCGGCGACCGGATCCAGCTGCCGTCCGACGATCCGGTCGGCAACGTCCGCCTGTCGCGCCTGGAGCGCGAGGAAGCCATTGTCGGCCAGTACCGCGACAATATCGCGGCGGTCAAGATCCGCCTGTCGACCAACGAGACGTATCTGCAGAGTATGACCAACGACATCACCCAGACCCACGACCTGCTGGTCTGGGCCTCGGACGGCAGCAACACCGCCGCCGACCTGAAGTCCATGGTCAACCCGATGACCTCGCTGCGCGACAGCCTGTTCTACAGCGCCAACGAGAAGGACCAGGAAGGCCGCTACATCTTCTCCGGCACCGCGACCAACACCGCAGCCATCAAGTTCGACGCGACCGCCCCGATCGGCTCCCGCTACACCTTCGAAGGCAACCAGAACGAGCAGAAGACCGTGGTCGGCAACGGCATCACGCAGACCACCAACGTCGACGTCAAGGGCCTGGAAGACTTGCTCAACCAGATGGACACGACCATCGACCAGCTGTCGTCGCCCACGCTGACGGTGGGCTCGCCCTCGCTGACGGCCGCGCTGGGCGCCAACATGGACGGCGCCAGCGCCACGCTGGACCTGGTGGCCGGCAAGATCGCCGATTTCGGCGGCGCCCAGAACGTGCTGGCCACGCTGGACGGCAACCACGCCAACGTCAGCCTGTCGAACAAGACCGCGATCCTGGACCTGGGCCAATTGGACTACGGCGAGGCCGCGACCGAACTGAACGGCTATAATCTGGCCTTGCAATCGTCGTACAAAGCGTATTCCAAGATCAGCAACCTGTCGCTGTTCAACATCCTGTAATCCCGACCCGAGCACCCTATGCAAATTTCGCCCAACACCAACCCGAGCGTCATTGTTCCTGGCAACGCCAGCAATGCCAGCGCGGTGGACGGCACCGCGCTGGGGTTGCACGGCGAGAACGCCGCCACCGCCACGCCGGTCACGCCCACGCCCACCTCGGCCGCGCCGCTGCGCCGTGGCCTGAACAACTGGGACCAGCCGCTGCAGGGCGACATCTCCGGCGCCCAGCAGGCGCTCGACTTCCTGGAGCAAAGCGCGGCCCAGCTGCGCAACCTGAAGGCCGACCTCAGCGCCCGCCTGGCCAACCGCCAGCGCAGCGACGGCACGCTGGACGCGCGCGTGCGCCAGTTCAGCAACACCTGGCGCAGCCGCAGCGCGGCCTCCGGCGGCACGCTGGACGCCCGCCTCAAATTCAGCAACAAGACCAGCACCACCCGCTTCACGGTGCGCGGCATGAACATCGGCAACCTGCGCACCGGCGGCCGCGAAGTGCTGGCGATCTCGCTGGGCGGCGGCCAGAACCTGCGCTCGGTGGTGCTGGAACCCGGCCTGTCGGACGAGGAAATCGCCCAGCGCTTCGACGACGCGCTGGCCCCGAGCGGCGTGCGCGCCGAGCTCAACGAGGACGGCCAGATGGAATTCTCCACGCCGGAATCGTCGTGGACCAATGTGCGCGACACCATCGCCGTGCAGGGCGGCGGCATCCGCTTCCCGACCGGCCAGCTGAACCGCGTGAAGGCCGAGGCCGAAGCGCCGGCCGTCGATCCCGACAGCTGGCAAACCGCCGACGTGGACGGCATCCGCGCCACCTTGCAGCAAGTGGTGCAGGCGCTGGCCCAGGTGGAACAGGCGATCGCCTCGGTGCACACCGCGCTCAACCAGGTGAGCGCCCGCGTGCAGGACGCCACGCCCAGCGGCACCACCGACGGCATGGACCAAGTGGCGCAGAATTTCGTCTCGACCGCCAAGCAACCCGGCTACCAGTCGCTGCTGTCGATCACCTCGGCGCTGGCCGGCATCAGCCGCGAGCGCGTGATCTCGCTGCTGAGCCTGCGCTAGGCCGGCCGCCCCGCCTCATTCCAGCGCGTTATTCCACCACCATGGGCGGCAGCCCGCGCCTGGCCAGCGCGCTGAACTGCGCGGCCGGCATCGCCTCCGCATACACATGGCCCTGGGCGAAATCGCAGCCGGCCAGCGCCAGCAAGGCGCTCTGGGCCGGCGTCTCCACGCCCTCCGCCACCACCCGCAAGCCCAGCTTGTGCGCCATGACGATCAGCGCCTCGCACATCGCCAGGTCGCCGCTGTCGCTGGCCAGGTGCTGGATGAAGCTGCGGTCCAGCTTGAGCAGGTCGATGCCGAAATGCTTGAGGTGCGACAGCGACGAATAGCCGGTGCCGAAATTGTCCAGCGCCACCTGCATGCCCATCTCGCGCAACTCGCGCAGCCGGTCGGCGATCTTGGCGATGCCGTCCATCAGCACGCCCTCGGTGATCTCGATGACCATGCTGCGCGGCGCCAGCTGCAGTTCGGCCGCGTAGTTGAGCCAGCCCACGTAAAGCGCGGTGTCGCCGCGGAACTGCGCGGCCGACTGGTTGATGCTGACCTGGAAGCCCGGCCCCAGCTCGTCCTGCCAGCGGCGCGCCTGCAGCGCCGCCTGGCGGAACACCCAGTCGCCGATCTCCATCATCAGCCCGCCCGCTTCGGCATGCTGCAGGAAATCGGCCGGGGCCAGCAGGCCGCGCTGCGGATGGCGCCAGCGCAGCAGCGCCTCGGCCCGCTCGATCATGCCGTTCCCCAGGTTGACGATGGGCTGGAAGTACAGCTCGAACTGCCGCTCCGACAGGGCCAAGCGCAGGTCCTGCGCCACCTGCTGGCGCGCCTGCGCGGCCTGCTGCAGGTCGGCCGTGAAATAGCTGTAGCGGTTGCGGCCCGATTCCTTGGCCGCGTACATGGCCTGGTCGGCCTGGCGCAGCAAGTCCTCCGGCGCCACCGCGTCCGACGGATACAGCGCGATGCCGATGCTGGCCGAGATCGACGGCTGGGCCGCGCCCAGCGCGAACGGCCGGTTCAGCAGCGCCAGCATGGTCTGCGTGATGCGCTCGATGCCGGCGGTCTGCTCGATGCCGGACAGGATCACGGTGAACTCGTCGCCGCCCAGCCGCGCCACCGTGTCCGAGTTGCGCACGCAGGCGCCGATGCGGCGCGCCGCCTCCACCAGCAGGGTGTCGCCGTGCGCATGGCCGAGCGTGTCGTTGACCTGCTTGAAGCCGTCCAGGTCGATGAACAGCAGCGCCAGCTGCATGCCCTCGCGCTGCGCCTTCTTGACCTCGTGGCCCAGGCGGTCCTGGAACATGTGGCGGTTGGGCAGCGAGGTCAGCTGGTCGAAATTGGCCTGGTGCCAGATGCGTTCGGTGGTCGCGCGGCTGTCGGTGATGTCGCTCACCAGCGCCAGCGCGCCCAGGTAGGCGCCCTCGGCGTCGAAGATCGGGTTGGTGGCCAGCGTGGCCCACAGCTCGCTGCCGTCCTTGCGCAGGAACTTGAATTCGTGGCGCTCGGCCACGCCCTGCTGGCGCCGCGCGATGTTGCGCTCCAGGATGGCGCGGCCCTCGTCGTCCATGAAGGCCACCAGCGGCTGGTCCAGCATCTCCTCGATGGTGTAGCCCAGCATGGCCGCCATCTTCGGATTGACAAAGCTGGTGCGGGCGGCGCCGTCGATTTCCCAGATGCCCTCCTCGGCGCTGTGGACGATGCGGCGGAAGCGCTCCTCGCTGCGCTCGAGCGCCGCCAGCTTGCCCTCGGCCAGCTCCAGCACCACGCGGATGGCCTGGCCGCTGCTGTCGGCGCTGGCGCGCAGCGTGACCGGGAAACCCTGCTGGTTGCGCGCCCGCGTCATCTGCAGCGAGCATTGCTCGGGGTGCGTGCTGTTGAGCGCCAGCCGCACGAAACGGTCGAAATCCTCGTGGAAGCGCGGGGCGATAAACTGGCGCAACGGCAGCTTGGCCGGATTGTTGCGCGGCACGCCAAGCAGGTCGGAGCCGACCACGTTCATTTGCAGGATGGTAGTGTCGAAGCCGAGCACGAAATAGCCGACCGGCGCCAGCAGGTACACGTCGTTGAAGCAGGCTTGCTCGGCGCTGAGCGGGGACGCGGCGGGCGGCGCGGTGAACGCCAGCGCGGCCGCGCCTTCGTCGATAACCGCCATGCTGGTCAGTCCGTCGATGCGCGCCGTGGAGATCGGCTGCCGGCCGCCATGCAGGTCGGAAGTGTGTGTAGGCTTCTGCATACCACCCCTTTGCGTCGGTAGGTGTCCAGACTAGCATTTAAGCCGCGCACTGTCGAGCGCGCGGCGACGCCTCAGCGATGCGCGCGGTTCAAGCGTTGTTCCGCGCGCCGTTGCAGCGCCTCGAACAGCAAGCTGAGCATCCAATAAATGCCGGCGGCGGCCAGGTACAGCGGCAATGGCCGGAAGGTGGTGGCGATCACCTCCTTGGTCGACAACATCAGCTCGGTCATGGTGATGACCGACACCAGCGAGGTATCCTTGATCAGGCTGATCAGCGTATTGCTCATGGCCGGCACCGCGATGCGCAGCGCCTGCGGCAGCACCACGAAACGCAGCGTGGACCAGTAGCCCAGGCCCAGGCTGTAGCTGGCGGCCCACTGCCCCTTGCTGACCGCCGCGATGGCGCCGCGCAGGCTCTCGGACAGGAAGGCGCCCGCGTTCAGGCTCAGCGCCAGGATGCCGGCCGTCACCGGCGTGAATTCGATGCCCACGCTGGGCAGGCCGTAATAAATGACGAACATCTGCACCAGCAGCGGCGTGCCGCGCATCAGGCTGACATACACGCCGGCCGGCCAGCGCAGCACGCGGTACGGCAGGATGCGCATCACCGCCACCGGAAAGCCGATCAGCAGCCCGCCCAGCATCGACGCCAGCGCGAACACCACCGTGTAGCCGGCGCCGCGCAGCATGACCGGCGCGGCCTCGCGCAGCAGCTCCAGCAGCCCCTGACTATCCATGCTCAGGGCGCCTTGCTGACGTCAGTGCCGAACCACTTCAGCGAGATCGCCTTCAGGCTGCCGTCGGCGGCGGCCTCGGCCAGCGCCTTGTTCAGCGCTTCCTTGAATTGCGGATTGCCCTTCTGGAAAGGGATGCCCATGCGCTCGACCGCGCCCACCTGCGCGCCGGCCTTGATCGGCAGCTTGGAAATCTTCAATAAATACGCGGACATCAGGCTGTCGTTGAGCGCGGCGTCGATGCGGCCGAAGGCCAGGTCGGACATGGTGTCCGGCGCAGCCGCGTAGCTGCGCACCTCGATGCCCGGCACCGCCTTGGCCTGCTGCTCGTAGACGCTGCCCTGCCCCACGCCCAGCTTCTTGCCCTTCAAGTCGGCCAGCGTCTTGTAGGCCGCCTTCTCGTCCTTGCGCACGATCAGCTGCGGCATCGAGTAGATATACGGCGCCGAGAAATCGAAAGCCTGCTCGCGCTTGGGATTGATGCCGACCTGCGAAATGATCACATCGTATTTATTGGCCGACAGCCCGGCCAGGATGCTGGCCCACTCGCTGCTGACGAACTCCACTTTCACCCCCAGCTTGGCGGCCAGCAGGCGCGCCACATCGACGTCGTAGCCGGCCAGCTCGCCGCTCTTCTGGTCCTTGTAGTTGAACGGCGGATAAGTGCCCTCCATCGCCACCTTGAGCGTGCCGCGCGCCTTGACCGTGGCCAGCAGGTCGGCCGCCGACGCGGGCAAGGCCACGGACGTCAGCGCCAGGGCCAGCAGCGCGCCTTGCGCCAGCTTGAAAGTGAAATCGCGTTTATGCATGAAATTCCTTGTAAGTGACAGGCGCTACCACGCGCCCATGCGGCGTCGCAGGCCGAAATTATGGCCGACCACCAGGATGGAACTGGCGATCAGTCCGCTCAGGCCGATCATCAACTGTACCAGCTTATCGTCCGGCAGCACCCACAGCCGGCCCTGCGGCGCCTCGTCGATGCGCGCGGCGGCCATGATCAGTGGCGACACCCATTCCGCTTCCGGCGTAACATCGAGGATCAAGGCGCCGTCCTGCGTGGTCTGCATATAGATCTCGCCGCCCTCGGCCAGGGTGAAGCACACGCCATAGCCGGTTTCGTTCTTGGCGATATGTTCCTGCAGGCTGAGGTCGTGCTCGGCTATCCACAGTTCCACATCGGCCGGGGTTTCCAGCCCGCTCCACGGCACCGGGCGGAAGCGCGGCTTGTTATCGTCTTGCATAGCGTCTTGCATATTTTCCTGCTGAGTTAGTCTTTAAGCAGCCGCCAGTTTAATCGATGGAAGGAAATCAGCCATGAAATATAAATATCCCTACGGCCCCGGACGCCGCGAATACGAGTCCGAATTCACGCAGTTCCTGAACGGCTACCTGCGCCAGCACCCCGAGGTGCGGCGCGACCAGGTGCTGGGATGGCGCATTTTTTGGGAGCGTCCCGTCGATCCGCAACGCATAGACCGCGAACGCGACGCCGAATTGAAGCCGACCGTCTACCACTCGTACTTCTACGAATAGGCGGTCAACCCTTCCAGGTGCGATTGAGGCCGGTGTCCGCGTGGATCCAGCCGCCGCGCGGACCGGAGCGGTAATAGAAACCGACGCCGCCCTGGCGGAAGCTCTTCACGAGGCCACCCAGCACTTCGGAGTTCAGGTTGGCCAGCCGGATGTCGGCGGCGCGGCCCTCGATGTGCAGCGACTGGCGCGCGGCCGGCACGCCCGCCTCGCGCAGCTTCTGGTTCGACGCCTGGGTGCGGTAGCCGGACAGGATCTCCAGCGGCGTGTCGATGCCGTAGCGCGCCACGAAGGCCTGCGTGCCCCACAGCGTTTCAAACAGCTTGGGATCGATGCGCGCGGTTTCCTTGCCGTTGACGTCGCGCAGCAGGTGGCACAAGTCCTGGTAGGCCGATTCGATAATCTCGCCATCGCGCCAGTACAGCAGCTTGGCGCGTTCGCCGGAAGCCGGCCGTACCACATCAAGCGTGCGCGGCTTGAGCCAGAACTCCAGGTCCAATGCCTGCGCGTCGAAGATATCGGGCGGCGGCGCCAGTTCGCCGAAGCCGGATGGCGCGCTGGCGCGCGGCATGCTGGCGGCCGGCTTGGCCTGCGCCGGTGCGCTAACGCCAGCGCTGCTCGCGGCCTGATGCGGCGCCGGTTTCGGCGAGGCGGCCGCGCTATGTTGAACCGTGCCGCGGGAAGCGCAGCCAATCAGCGGCACCGATAAAAAACCCGCTCCCGCCACACCCAAACCCTGCTGTAAAAACTTTCTGCGCGATGCCATAGCCCACCCGTGAAAAACGATATGGATACTATAGCGTATGCAGAGGGAAATGAAAAAGGGAACGCGCCTGATTTCCCGCAAAAAACCAGGCGCAGCCAGCGTCTAGCGCATTGCCAGATGGATCACCTGCTCCGCACCGACGCCGCCATCGGACAGGTTCCGCGCCGGCACCACCATCGTCAACCACCCGTGCGCGCCGTTGTCGTCGTCCAGATGGATTTCCATTTTCAGCTGGCGATCCAGCGCGACGTAGTTGTCGCGGCCGGTGGTGACGATCTTGTGCTGCGGCCCCCGGTCCACGTAGGCATACATATTCGTGCCGCGACTGATGATCGACAGCGTCTGTCCGTTCGACAGCGTGTAGGTGGCCACCAGATCGCGGTAATCCTGCGGCCACATCTTGGAATACGAATCGGGCAACTCGATGCGGGCCTGGTTGGCCGGAACCGGCACCCGCAAGGTCTCTTCGGACTGCTGCGCTTGCGAAGCTGACGACAGTGCAAGCCCCCCCACAACTACTGCGACGTAGATTGTTTTCATGATGACATCCCCCGTGTTGGAGATTCCATTTAAGCAGTCGCCGCGCAAAAAACAAATTCATTGTGGCTATCATGAACGATAGCGGATACATATTTGAAATGGCTCATCACGCGGCCGCCACTTCGCGCTCCACGGCCAGCAAGTCCGCGCGCGGCTCGTCCAGCATATAGCCTTGCACCAGCAGCGGCACCTGCGCGGTCTCGCCCAGCTGCCGCAGCACGGTCAACGCCGGCGTCGACTCCAGCCGCTTGAACACCAGCGCCACCTTGTCTTGCGCGCTGCGCTTCAACAGGGCCAGCAGCGCCTCGCTGTCGTGCAGCTCGCGCGCGTCGAGCTTGAGCACATCGGGCCGCAAGCGATCCAGCAACAGCAAGGCCTCGCGCGCGCTTGGCACGTTGACCGCGAACCGGAAACCGTTGCGGCGATAGTTGTCGGACACATAGTTCAACAGCCAGCCCTGCTGCGGCGAGGCCGCCGGCAATTGCAGCACCACGCGTTGCAGCGGCAGTTCCAGCGCATCGAGGATGCGGCGGAAGGCGTGGCCGTGATTGCTGCTGACGGCGCTCAGCAAGCGGTCATGCACGTTCAGGTACAAGTCCTGCGGCCCATCGCCGGCCTGGCGGAAGAAATTAATCGCGTGCAGCATGCGGCACAAACGGTCCAGCTCGATCGACTCGTCGTCGCTGGCCGCATGGTCCAGCAGCCGCCACAGCGACAAGCCCTGGTCTTGCGCCGACACGCTGCGCACCAGGCCCTCGTAGGCGCGCACCTCGCCCGACGCCAGCTGGCGGATCGGCTGGAAAGCGCTGCTCAGTGTGCAATTGAAGAAGCGTCCATGGGCCTTGCCCTCGTAATCGAGCCAGATGCTGGAAGCCGCGCCGCTGGCGTCGGACAGGCGCGCCAGGTATTTTTTCAAGATGGGAAATGACATGGAACTCCTCGACGGACGCTGACAATACCGACAGCGTAAGCCCGCGCGCGGCCAGGGCGAACGAATGCTTTCAGCTATGCATATGCCAAAACATTCGTTCCCCCGGCGGCATGGCGCCGCTATCGTTGGCCATCGCCACTCTCCGCCCGAACACCATGTGCCAACTACTCGCCATGAGCAGCAGCAAGCCCGCCGCAGTCGACTTTTCCTTCGCCGGCTTCGCGCTGCGCGGCAGCGAGCACCGCGACGGCTGGGGCATCGCTTTGCATACGTCCAGTGGCTGCAAGCTCTACACCGATTCGCTGGCCTCGACGCACTCGCCGCTGGCGGCGCAGATCCGCGACCATCCGGTCAAGGCCAGGAACGTGGTCGCCCATATCCGCAAGGCCACGCAGGGCCGCATCTCGCTGGAAAACAGCCACCCGTTCACGCGCGAGCTGTGGGGCCAGACCTGGTCCTTCGCGCACAACGGCGACCTGAAGCTGTTCGATCCGAATCCCAGCCTGTACTCGCCGCACGGCGACACCGACAGCGAGCGCGCCTTCTGCCACCTGCTGTCCGGCCTGGCGCTGCGCTTTGAAACGCGGCCGCCGCGCCACGTGCTGTTCGGCGCGCTGGAGACGCTGGCCGGCGAAATCGCCGCCTACGGCAGCTTCAATTTCATCCTCTCCAACGGCGAGCTGCTGTTCGCCCATTGCAGCACCGAGCTGCACGTGGTGGTGCGCGAATACCCGTTCTCGGTGGCGCAGCTGGTCGATTGCGACCTCAGCATCGACTTCAGCAAGCACAACCATCTGGACGACCGCATCGCCGTCATCGCCACCCAGCCGCTGACGTCGAACGAGGCCTGGACCAGGTTCGCACCGGGCGAACTGAAGCTGTTTGTCAATGGATTGGACGTGGGATCGGCGCCGGTGCGGCGCCAGGAATGGGAGTTGGAGATCTGCTGCTAGACCGGATTGCAGTTACAGAAGCGCTTGCGCTTGCCGCCGTCCGGCGCCTCCGCGCCGGCGTCCAGCTGCTTCCAGAAGAACACGGTTTCCACGCCATACGGCGAGCGCACCTTGCCCGCGTCGACATAGCCGCGCTTGGCAAAGAACTCCCGGCCGGTGGCCGTGCTATGCAATTGCAGCGCCTTCACGCCCCAGCTGCACGCCTGCTCCTCCATGCGCGCCAGCAGCGCCTTGCCGACGCCCTGGCCGCGCGCCTCCGGCAGCAGATAGCACAGGGCCAGCTTGCCGGCGCCGGTCAGCAGCGCGACGCCGACGACCACGCCTTCGCTGAGCGCGACCAGCGAAAAATTCGTCGGTGAGTTAAACCAGTTGGCCACCATCTGCGGCGTTTTATTGCCCAGCCAGGCATCGAGGATGGCGGGATCGTTCTTATGATCCAGATCGCAGCACTCCGTGATCGAGCGGCGCAACACCGTGCAGGCCGCATCCGCATCTGTCGAAGCAGCAATGCGAATTTCAAGACTCCGAATTTCAAGACTCATGTACGCTCACAAATATTCCCATTAGCAAAAATGAAGCGCTTCGCCGTTGTACCGCGCGCCTTCTTCAGTGCCTGAAACCGACTATACACCAAGCAGCAAAAGCCGTTGCGGGAGCGCCCGATTGACTCATGCAGCCTAATGGCTGGCCCTGCTTTTGCCCACGAATGTTTTCAAAAATCGTTATGCGGTTTTTACTGAAAACTCGTGCCACCATACCTACCAAGCATACCTACTAAGCATATTACGAAAAATTCGTATCTTTTCCGGGCGAAATTTTACACCATGGGCGTCTGTTATTACGAAAGCTCATTATGACCACCAAAAATCCTGCTCGCCGCGTGATTATTTCCTCGTTCCTGGCCGCTTCCGCCGTCCTGCTGGGCCTGCCCCTGCAAGCCAACGCTGCAGAAACCGTGCTGTTGAACGCCTCCTACGACGTTGCCCGCGAGCTGTTCAAGGACATCAACCCGCTGTTTGTCGCGGACTGGAAGAAAACCACCGGCGAAACCCTCAGCATCAACCAATCGCACGGCGGCTCGTCCAAGCAGGCCCGTTCGGTGGCCGATGGCATGGAAGCGGCCGTGGTCACGATGAACCAGGCCAATGACATCGACATGCTGGCCGACAAAGGCCTGGTGGTGCAGGACTGGGCCAAGAAGTTCCCCAACAACGCCGCGCCCTACTACTCGACCATGATTTACCTGGTACGCAAGGGCAATCCCAAGCAGATCAAGGACTGGGCCGACCTGGCCAAGCCGGGCGTCAAGGTGGTCATTCCCAACCCCAAGACCGCCGGCAACGGCCGCTACACCTACCTGGCGGCGTGGGGCTCGGTACTGAAAAAAGGCGGCACGGAAGCGCAGGCGCGCGAGCTGGTCACCAAGATCTTCAAGAACGTGCCGGTGCTGGACGCAGGCGGGCGCGGCGCGACGACCACCTTCACTCAGCGCGAGATCGGCGACGTTCTGGTCACGTTCGAGAACGAAGTGAACCTGGTACGCGCCGAGTTCGGCAACAACTTCGAAGTGGTCTACCCGTCGATCTCGATCCTGGCCGAATCGCCGGTGGCGGTGGTTGACAAGGTGGTCGACCGCCGTGGCGTGCGCAAGCAGGCCACCGGCTACCTGAACTTCCTGTACAGCGAACAAGCGCAGGAAGTCATCGCCAAGCACTACTTCCGTCCGCGTTCCGAGACCGCGTTCAAGAAGTACAACGCCAACTTCCGCCAGATCACGCTGTTCACGGTGGATGACGTCTTCGGCGGCTGGAAATCGGCGCAGAAGAAGCATTTTGACGACGGCGGCGAATTCGACAAAATCTACCAGACCAAATAAGGATATACGGATCGATTCGTTTGCAAATGGCCTGCCGGCCCGTAATCTGGACACGTAACAAACAACCAGACAAAGGAAACGCGATGGCCATTTCTGAAATTAACGTACGTAACCAGTTCCGCGGCAAGATCAAGGAAATCATCTTTGGGCCGGTCGTCTCGGAAGTCGATGTGGAAACCCAGCACGGCATCGTCACCTCGGTGATCACGTCGCGCTCGATTCATGACCTGGATTTGAAAATCGGCAGCGAAGTCATTGCCCTCGTGAAATCCACCGAAGTCTCCATCGCCAAAATCAGCAGCAACTAGGCAACATTGCCGTTCAAAAATTTGGGGTCAAGTCTGGCATTCGGACACGGCCTCTGCCGTAGCGCGCGCTACGGCAGAGGCCGTGTCCGAATGCCAGACTTGACC
>NZ_WWCX01000121.1:0-16434 GCF_009857655.1 Duganella vulcania | reverse complement strand
GTCGTCGCGCGCCACGCGGATGTGCAGGTGCACGCGCCACATCAGCAGGTGCAGCGCCAGGCCGATGGCGCGGCTGGCCGCCAGCGCCGCCGCGTAGCCCGCCAGGCCCATGGCCGGCAGCGGCCCCCAGCCGTGCATCAGCGGGATCGCCAGCGCCAGGTGGCTGACATGCATGACCACCAGTACCGCCAGCGTGTCGCGCGTGCGCAGGTGGGCCCGCATCACGCCGGCCATCGAGGCGTTCCAGGCGTCCAGCAGCATGGCCGGCGCCAGCGCCTGCAGGAACGGCGCGGCCAGCGGCAGCACCTCGGCCGGCGCGTTGAGCAGGTGCAGCAGGCCGTTCGCGCCCAGCAGCGCCATCAGGCCGGTGACCGCGCCCAGCCAGGTGCTGGCGCCGACCACCGCGCAGGCGACGCGGTTGGCGGCCTCGCGCTGGCCGCCGCCGAGGTTTTGCGTGACCACCACGCTGACGCCGGCGCCGATGATGCGGAACAGGATGAACAAGGTGGCCGACACCTGGCTGGCGATGGCGAAGGCGCCGCCCGCCTCGTCCGAGATGCGCGACGCCAGCGCGGTGCCGACCACGCTGGAGGCGATCGCCAGCCCCAATTCGACCAGCAGCGGCCAGGCCAGATTGAACATGGGCGGGATGCGGATCGGGGTTTTGGCGGCGGGCATGTGGTTCCGGAGGGTATATGTTGCTAACAAGCCTTAGTTTACATCAACTGGAAGCGCTGTCAGTGCGGCCATTGAAACAATCTATGGCTGTAGAATCGTTAGCAAAGGATACACTTTCGCTGAATCAACCAGACACAACTATCATAGTGCGATTTACTCCCTCCACCGTCGTCCGTATTTGCGCCTTGCTGCTGGGTCTGCTTGGCGGGCGGGCCCACGCCCAGGCGTTGACGGTGTTGTATCCCGACATCGGCGAACCCTACCGCACTGTGTTCATGGAAATCCTGCAGGGCATCGAGGAGCAATCCCGGGCCAGGCCGCGCACGATCGCGCTGTCGGCAGGCAGCGACCCGGCGGAACTGCGCAACGCCCTCAAGAACGGCAAGGTGGTGATCGCCCTTGGCCGCCAGGGTTTGAAGGCGGCCTCCATGCTCGATCCAGCCCAGGCCGTGGTGATCGGCGGGGTCGGGACGGTGCCGGACGCCGACCGCCTGAGCGGCATCAGCCTGACGCCCGATCCCGCCCTGCTGTTCGCCATGCTCAAGAGCCTGCTGCCGGGCATGCGCCGGGTGCTGGTGGTGTACAACCCGGCCGCCAACGAGGGGCAGATCCGGCTGGCCCGCGAGGCGGCCCGCAACCTGGGGCTGGAGCTGGTCGCGCTGGAGGCGCGCGACCTGGCCGGCGCCGCGCGCGCCTACGAAGCCCAGTTCGCCGCCGCCGACGGCCGCCGCGACGCGCTCTGGCTGCCGCAGGACGCCACCACCGTCGAGGAAACCACCATCCTGCCGCTGGTGCTGAAGGAGTCGTGGAGCCGCAACCTGCCGGTGTTTTCCAGCAGCGTGTTGCACGTCAAGAAAGGCGTGTTGTTCGGCCTGTATCCGAACAATGTGCAACTGGGCCGCGACCTGGCCACCCTGGCGCTGTCCCTGCAAAACGGCGAAACGCCGAAACGGGGCGTGACGCCGTTGCGCGCGGTGCGCAGCGCGCTCAATTCCCGCACCGCCAGCCACATCGGCCTGAATCTTGTCTCTAGCCAACAACGGAGCTTCGACGCGGTTTTCCCCGAGCCCTAGCGCCCCGGCCGCTCGCGGCAATTTAATTTCCAGATTGCAAAGTCTCAGCTTATACTATGAAAGCATCTTAAGCGGGCCCGTCCTGGCGCCGTGGTAGCCATGCGGCAAAGTATGATGAAAAAAACACTATTACAACTACGGCGGCTGAGACACGCCGGCGCCCTGCTGCTGGTCGGCGTGACCGGCGCGACCCAGGCGGGCGGCGGTGTCATGCCGTCGGGCATCGCGCTGGTCAGCGCCAGCGCCGCGCACGGCGGCATGCTGCTGGCGCCGGTGGATCCGGCCGCACCGCCGTTGCAAGCCCCGTTGCGCGACGACGTGCGCCCCGTCACCCTGGCCCAGCTGGAAGACCAGCTGCGCCGTCCCGAATTGCAGGCCTCGATCGGCAAGGGCAGCATCGCGGTGGTCTATCCCAACGTCGAGGAGCCGTTCCGCTCGGCCTTCATCGCCATGATCCAGGGCATCGAGGAGCGCACCAAGCTCAAGGTGCGCAGCTACCCGGTCGATCCCAAGGTCGACACGGCCGAGCTGAACGCCACGCTCAAGCGCAACGGCACCAAGGTGGTGATCGCGCTGGGCCGCCAGGGCTTGAACGCCACCGCCGGCCTGGACCGCGAGATCGCCGTGCTGGCCGGCGGCGTGCTGCTGCTGTCCGACGCCGAGAACGTGATGGGCATCAGCATGACGCCCGATCCGGCCATGTTGTTCTCGCGCCTGCGCGCGCTGCTGCCGGAACTCAAGCGCGTGATCGTGGTCTACAATCCGCAGAAGTCCGAATGGCTGGTCAAGCTGGCGCGCGACGCGGCCAAGGCGCAGGGACTGGAATTGCAGGCCCACGTGGCCGGCGACCTGGCCCGCGCGGCCCAGTTGTACACGCAGCTGATCGCCGCCGCCGACAACCGCCACGACGCCGTCTGGCTGCCGCACGACAGCACCACCGTCGAGGAAAGCACCATCCTGCCGCTGGTGCTGCGCGAATCGTGGAACAGCGGCGTGCCGCTGTTCTCCAGCAATGTGCTGCACGTGAAGAAAGGCGCGCTGTTTGCCATGGTGCCCGACAACGTCGAGCTGGGCCGCACCTTGGCCGCCTCGGCGCTGGGCGTGATCGCCGGCGATGTGCGGCGCCGCCCGCTGGTGCCGCTGCGCGAGCTGCAGACCGCCATCAACCTCCGTACCGCCAGCCACATCGGCCTGCACCTGGGCGCCTCGCAACAGCGCAGTTTTGACTTTGTCTATCCTCAGCCCTGATGATCTCCATAGTCCGCAATTTCCTACGCAATACCGGTTTCCAGCGGCAGTTGACCGTCATCGTCTCTGGCGCCATCCTTGGCCTGGCGGTGTTCTCGGCGCTGATGAACTCGTGGGAAGCCAACGCCCGCATGCGCGACTACTTCATCGGCCAGGGCCAGCGCATCGCCGACAACCTGGCGCGCCAGAGCACGCTGGCGCTGCTGTTCCACTCGGCCGAGAACGCCCGCGAGGTGGTCAACTCCACGCTGTCCTTCCCGGACGTGGCGGCGCTGCAGATCATGGACGCCAAGGGCAAGGTGCTGTTGTCGCGCGTGGTGGCGGGCGCCACGCTGGACGCGGCCAACCTGGGCAAGCCGGTGTCCGCGCACGCCGGCCTGGTCGGCGAGACTTCCGACGGCTGGCTGTTCACCGCGCCGGTGTACGGCGGCCAGAGCGAGGCCTCGCCGTTCGAGCTGCAGGAACACCAGCAGCAGCTGCTGGGCTATGTCCATGTGCAGATCGCCAAGAGCACGCTCAAGCGGCTGACCTGGTCGCTCCTGCTGGGCAACCTGGCGCTGACCCTGTCGTTCGCCGTGGTGCTGCTGGTGCTGGGCCGCCTGCTGACGCGCCACATGATCAATCCGCTCAACGCGCTGTCGACGCTGATGCGCCGCGCCGAGGCGGGCGAGTCGGGCATGCGCGCCGCGCCGGCCGGGCCGCGCGACCTGATCGAGATGGCGCACGCCTTCAACCAGATGATGAACGTGCTGGAGCAGCGCGAGGCCGAACTGAAGGACTCGCGCGACGCCGCCGTCAACATGGCGCAGATGAAGGCGCAGTTCGCCGCCACCGTCAGCCATGAGGTGCGCACGCCGCTCAACGGCGTGGTCGGCATGCTCGACATGCTCAAGGAAACCCGCCTGACGCCGCGCCAGCAGGAGTTCGTCGACGTGGCCTGGAACTCGTCGCGCACACTGATCGCGCTGATCAACAACATCCTCGACTTCTCCAAGATGGAAGCGGGCAAGCTCAAGCTGGAGGAGACCGAGTTCTGCCTCGGCACCCTGCTGTCCGAGGTGCTGGAACTGGTGGCCCGTCCGGCGCAGCAGAAAGGCGTGGCGCTCAACTGGACCGTCGCGCCCGACGTGCCGGCCCGCATCGCCGGCGATTCGCTGCGGCTGCGCCAGATCCTCATCAACCTGGTCGGCAACGCCGTCAAGTTCACCGACCACGGCGAAGTGGCGGTCGATGTCGCGCTGGCGCCCGGCGCCGCGTTCGGCCTGCGCTTCGAAGTGCGCGACACCGGCATCGGCATGAGCGAGGACGTGCGGCGCCACCTGTTCGAAGCCTACGTCCAGCCCGACCCCGGCACCACGCGCCGCTACGGCGGCACCGGCCTCGGCCTGGCCATCTGCAAGCAGCTGGTCGAGCTGCTGGGCGGCCAGATCGGCGTCGACAGCGTGACCGGCGCCGGCACCACCTTCCGCTTCACCATCGCCTGCCGCGCTGCGCAGCAGCAAGTGGCGGCGCCGCCGCTGCCGATGCGTCCGCCGGTCGGCGCGCCCGCCGTGGCGCTGCCGTCGCCAACGCTGAGCCCGATACCGGTGCCGATGCCGGAGCGCCAGTTCCGCGTGCTGGTGGCCGAGGACAACCGCACCAACCAGATGGTGGCGGCCGGCATGCTGGCGATGAACGGCTGCGTCTGCGAATTCGCGGCCGACGGCGTCGAGGCCGTGCGCGCCGCCCAGCGCGAGCGTTTCGACCTGATCCTGATGGATTGCAGCATGCCGGAGATGGACGGCTACGAAGCCACCGCCCACATCCGCCTGGCAGAGCTGGCCATGGGCCGGCGCACGCCGCTGGTGGCGATGACCGCCAACACCCAGGCCGGCGACGCCGAGAAATGCCTGGCCGCCGGCATGGACGACTACCTGGCCAAGCCGATCACGCTGGTCGAGCTGCGCCACAAGCTGGAGAAATGGCTGCCGCACGGCGGCCCGCTGGCCACGCCGGTGCAGCACGCCAACCACACCCCGGCCAGCGCCACCGCGCGCGGTTACGGCGGCCCCTGCCCGGTCGACCCGGCAGTGTTCGACAAGCTGCGCGAAGTGCTGGGCGACACGCTGCCGCACGCCGTCACGCCGTATCTGGAGGACACGCCGGCCTGCCTGGAGGAACTCGAGCAGGCCGTGCAGGCCGGCGACATGGCCACCGCGCGCGCCCGCGCGCACGCGCTCAAGGGCTCGTCCGGCAACTTCGGCGCCGAGACGCTGGCCCAGCTGGCGCAGCAGGCCGAACATTTCGCGGCCGAGCACCAGCCGGAACAGATCGAACCGCTGCTGGCGCCGCTGCGCGCGCACTACGAGGCGCTGGCCGCCTTCCTGCACGCCGAGATCAGCGACGCCACGCCGCCGCAGGCGCAGGTGGCCGACGACCGCCCGCAAGTGCTGGTGGTGGACGACGACCGCAGCACCCGCAGCACCTTGCGCCACACCTTGCAGCGCGACGGCTTCCACGTCGAGGAGGCGGCCGACGGCGCCGCCGCGCTGGCGATGCTGGCGCGCTTCCAGCCCGACGTGATCCTGATGGACGCCATGATGCCGGTGATGGACGGCTTCACCGCCTGCGCCCGCATGCAGGAGCTGCCCAACGCCGGCGCCGTGCCGGTGCTGATGATCACCGCGCTGCAGGACAACTCGTCGGTCGAGCGCGCGTTCGCGGCCGGCGCCAGCGACTACATCCCCAAGCCCATCCACTACGCCGTGCTGTCGCAGCGGGTGCGCCGCATCATCGAGGCCAACCGCGCCGAGAAGCGCATCCGCCACCTGGCCTACAACGATGTGCTGACCAACCTGCCCAACCGCACCCTGTTCTTTGAGCTGCTGGCATCGAGCATCGACCAAGCGCGCGTGGCCGCCGACGGCCGCCAGGTGGCCGTGCTGTTCATGGACCTGGACCGCTTCAAGTACGTCAACGACAACCTCGGCCACGACGTCGGCGACCGCCTGCTGCAGGCCGTGGCCCAGCGCGTGCGCCAGACCGTGCGCGCCGACGACGCCGTGGCGCGCCTGGGCGGCGACGAATTCACCGTCGTCCTCAACGAGCTCGACAGCCCGGCCGCGGCCGCCACCGCCGCCCACAACATCGTGCGCGTGCTGTCGGCGCCGTTCCCGATCGACGGCCACGACATCTTCGTCACCGCCAGCGTCGGCATCGCCATGTACCCGCACGACGGCGGCGACGTCGCCACCCTGGTCAAGCACGCCGACAGCGCCATGTACCGCGCCAAGCGCACCAACAGCGGCTTCCAGTTCTACGAGGCGTCGATGGAGCATTCGATCTCCGAACACGTGCGCCTGGAGAGCGACCTGCGGCGCGCCATGGAACAGCAGCACCAGCTGGAGGTGTACTACCAGCCGCAGGCCAGCCTGTGCAACGGCAAGATCATCGGCATGGAGGCGCTGGTGCGCTGGTGCCATCCGACGCGCGGCATGATCCCGCCGGTGGACTTCATCCCGCTGGCCGAGGAGACCGGCCTGATCAATCCGCTGGGCGACTGGGTGCTGCGCACCGCCTGCGCGCAGCTGCAGCAGTTCCTGGCCGCCGGCCTGCCGCCGATGCGGGTGGCGGTCAACCTGTCGGTGCGCCAGCTGCTGCAGAAGGATTTCGCCGCCTCGGTCGAGGCCGTGCTGGCCGACACCGGCCTGCCGCCGCAGCTGCTGGAGCTGGAGATCACCGAGAGTACGCTGATGGAGAACGCCCAGGACACGCTGGCCGCGCTGCACCGCCTGCACTCGCTGGGCGTGCGCCTGTCGATCGACGACTTCGGCACCGGTTACTCGTCGCTGTCCTACCTCAAGCGCTTCCCGGTCGACATCATCAAGATTGACCGCTCCTTTGTGCGCGACGTGCCGCAGGACGCCGACGACGCCGCCATCATCAGCGCCATCATCGCGCTGGCCCACAGCCTGCGCCTGGAAGTGGTGGCCGAGGGCGTCGAGACCGCGGCCCAGCTGCAGTTCCTCAAGGGCCGCGAGTGCGACCTGATGCAAGGCTTCTATCTCAGCCCGGCGGTGCCGGCCGAACAGTTCGCCGAACTGGTACGACGACATGTAGACACGGCTACAACAGTCGCGGCGAAGATCTGCTAATTTTTACACATCGACAACAGCGGGCAGGCTAGAATCAAAAAAACGTCACAGGAGATAGCATGTTGAAAGCGTCGAGCGCCCACCGGCTGTACTGGACCGCGGCACTCGCCCTGCCGCTGCTGGCGATCCACGGCACGGTCCACGCCGACCCGGTCAGCGAAGAGGACGAACTGGCGCTGGTCTACGGCGCCAGCGACAGCGTCAGCATCGCCACCGGCAACCTGCAAACGCTGCGCCGCGCGCCGGCCGTGGCCACCGTCATCACGGCGGCCGACATCGCCGCCATGGGCGCGACCGATCTCGACCAGGTGCTCGAAAGCGTGCCCGGCGTGCACGTCAACCGCACGCCGAACAGCAATTCGCCGCTGTACGTGGTGCGCGGCATCGTCAGCGCCTACACGCCACAGATCCTGATGCTGCAAAACGGCGTGCCCATCACCACCTCCTACGTCGGCAACAAGGGCAACATCTGGGGCGGTTATCCGGTCGAGCACATCGCCCGCATCGAAATCATCCGCGGCCCCGGTTCGGCGCTGTACGGCTCGGACGCCTTCTCCGGCGTCATCAACATCATCACCAAGGGGCCGGGCGAAGTGTCGGGCACGGAAGCCGGCGCCCGCGCCGGCACCTTCCGCACGTACGACGGCTGGGTACAGCACGGCGGCAAGCTCGGCCCGGTCGAGGTCGCGGCCTACCTGCGCGTGGGCCGGTCCGACGGCAACGACCGCATCGTCGAGGCCGATGCGCAAAGCCGCAACGACGCGCTGTTCAAGACCCACGCCAGCCTCGCGCCGGGCCGGCTCAACAACCAGTACAAGGCCATCGACGCCAACCTGGACCTGATCTACGGCCAGTGGCGCGCCCGCCTCGGCTACAAGAAGCGCTACGACATGGGCACCGGCGCCGGCATCGCCTCGGCGCTCGACCCGCTGGGCCGCCAGCAGAGCGAACGCGTCACCGGCACGCTGGCCTGGGCCGAGCCGCAACTGACGCGCGACTGGGGCGTAGGCGCCAGCCTCAGCAGTCAGCAATACTCGCAGGAAGTCAGCGCCATCTACCAGCTGCTGCCGCCCGGCCTGACCTTCCCGACCGGCACCTTCCCCAATGGCATGCTGGGCGCGCCGGAATCCTTCGAGCGCAATTACCGCCTGGCCGGCTACGCCGACTACAGCGGCTTCAGCGACCACCACGCGCGCATCGGCGCCGGCCATGACGACCTGGAACTGTACCGCGCGCAGGAATTCCGCAATTTCAACTACGCGCCGAACGGCACGCCCATTCCGTTGCCGGCCGTGATAGACGTCACCAACACCACGCCGTTCATGCGGCCGCAGCGGCGCAAGGTCGACTACCTGTACCTGCAGGACGAGTGGAACTTCGCCAAGGACTGGAACCTGACGGCCGGCATCCGCCACGACCATTACTCGGACTTCGGCGGCACCACCAATCCGCGCCTGGCGCTGGTGTGGGACGCCAGCTTCGACCTGACCGCCAAGCTGCTGTACGGGCGCGCCTTCCGCGCGCCGGCCTTCCTGGAAAGCTACGGCATCAGCAATCCGGTCGCGCTGGGCAATCCGAACTTGAAGCCGGAGCGCAACGCCACCACCGAGATGTCGTTCAACTGGCAGGCGCGCACCGACGCCACCGTCAACCTGACCTTCTATCGCTACGATATGAAGAACATCATCCGCACCGTGGTCAACCCGGTGCCGGGCACGGGCGCCACCTACGCCAACGCGGGCGACCAGCGCGGCCACGGCGTCGAGCTGGAATCGAGCTGGAACGTGACACGCGACCTGCACCTGTCGGGCAACTACGCGTGGCAGCGCTCGACCGACCAGACCACCCACACCGACGCCGGCTACGCGCCGCGCCAGCATGCCTACGGCCGCGCCGACTGGACCTACGCCAACGGCTACCAGGCCGGCGCGCAGCTGAACTGGGTGGCGGGCCGCGAACGCGCCTTCGGCGACGCCCGTCCCGCCATCGCCGACTACACCACGGTGGACCTGACGCTGGCCACCCGCAACGGCCGCAACCAGTGGAACTTCGCGCTGGCGCTGCGCAACGCCTTCAACGCCGACGTGCGCGAACCGAGCCCGGCGCCGGGCCTGAGCCTGCCGCACGACTTGCCGATGGCGCCGCGCGCCGTCTCGCTGCAGGCCTCGTATAAGATGTAGGTGGACCTGAGGTCCCGGCCCCGGGACTGCCTCAAAAAGCGCCAGGCCGGCCTGGCGCCGCAGGATACAGCGCGGCTTCAACGCGATCCAGCAGCCAAGGCAAGCCCGGGTGCTGATCCACCTGCTGCGCCAGCCTGCGGCATGCCTGCGCCACATCCGTGGATGCCAGCAAGCGCGCGAGCCGCGTTTGCATGCCCCGCACCGACAGCCGCTTTGCCAGCAGCACATCGGCAACACCCAAGCGCCTGGTGCGTTGCCCGTTGTCGAACTGATCGTAGGCATAGGGCACGATCAATTGAGGCACGCCCGCCCGCAAGGCTTCCGCAGTGGTGCCGATGCCGCCGTGATGCACCACGGCCGCCACACGGGGCAACAGCGCGCTGAAAGGGACATGGGATTGCCACATGACGCTGGCTGGCAGCGAAGCGGGCAACTGCGCCGCATGCGGCGTGAGAAACAGACCGCGCCGGCCAAGCCGTTCCAGCACCTTGGCCGCGATGTCGAAATAGCGCGCGGCATGCTGGTGCCCTGTCCCTGGGGTGAAGACTATCGGCGCGGCGCCGTCGGACAGGAACTGCTCCAGCCCAGGCGACAGGCCCGCTGGTTCCTTCACGGAGGTGCCGACAAAATCGCCTTCCGAAAAAGCCTGCGGCCAATCGGGCTGCGCCGACGCGTACCAGCGCGGAAACAAGCCCAGCGAAGCATCCGGCGCAGTCAGCATATGCTCAAAGAAATGCGCCACCGCCGGCAGCCGATGCTGGGCGCGCATCGCGTTCAAAGTGGGCAAGGTGACGGGATCGACCCACACCTTGTGTATCAGCCTCCACAGCGCCTGCCGCCAGCTGATGGGCACCCAGGACGGGATGGACAACGATCCCGCCGTCAGCATATCGTAACTGCCGCACAGATTGGACGGAGCGAGGTAGGCGCAGACTATCCGCAAATCCGGGCGGACGGATCGCGCCAGCGCGGCCATCGGGACCAGTAACGGGTGGCACAGCACCACGCATTCCTGCTCCGCAGGAAGTTCCTGGATGCGCTGCCGCAGGGTGCCGAGATTGGGCAGCAATGCGTTCCAGACCACGCGCCATCCCTTGCGCTCATCCCAAAGGTCGGGCAGGTCCAGCATCGCCTGAAATTCATCACGCGAGCCGAAGGTCCGATACGGCACGCCAGCCGCCTTGACGCTGGCCTCGTGATAACCTGGCACCAGCATCAACACGCGATGTCCGCGTTCAAGCAGGCCTCGGCCTAGCGTGACGAAGGGAACGATGTCCCCGCCCGTACCGCTGGTGGCAATGATGGTGAGCGGCTGTCGCACAGGCATTCCTTGGTGTCGGGACAAGCCGCCATGGTATGCATGCGGGTACGCATTATCAAGAACTAATTGCTGGCAAACCTGCACCCATCGGTCTGCCCGGGGGCAGGGTCAGGCCGCGCGACGGAGCCGGGGCGCTTCCGTCGACAAGGTCTTGCGCGTCGCAATCGCAGGGAATTGATGTATGCGACGCTGGCTCCAGCCGCCATCGATCTTGAAGGAACCCACCAGCTGCGCCAGTTCGCGCGCCTGGTCCTGCATCGCATCGGCCGCAGCTGCGGCCTCCTCGACCAGCGCGGCGTTCTGCTGCGTGACGCCGTCCATGTCGCTGATGGCGGCGTTGACCTGCTCGATGCCGTGTTCCTGCTCGGCGCTGGCGGCGCTGATGGCCGACATGATGCCGGTCACCTTCTCCACGCTCAGCACGATCTCCGCCATCGTCGCGCCGGCCGTCTGCGCCAGCTCGCTGCCGCTGGCGATGCGCTCGGCCGATTCGTTGATCAACTGCTTGATCTCCTTGGCCGCGCTGGCCGAGCGCTGCGCCAGGTTGCGCACCTCGGACGCCACCACGGCGAAACCACGTCCCTGCTCGCCGGCGCGCGCCGCCTCCACCGCGGCGTTGAGCGCCAGGATATTGGTCTGGAAAGCGATACCGTCGATCACGCTGGTGATGTCGACGATCTTGTGCGCGTACTCGTTGATGCTGGCCATGGTCCGCACCACCTCCGATACCACCGCGCCGCCCTTGCCCGCCACGTCCGACGCCGACTCCGCCAAACGGTTGGCCTGGCGCGCGTTGCCGCTGTTCTGCCTGACGGCCTCCGTCAGCTCCACCATCGCCGACGCCGTTTCCTCCAGCGCGCCGGCCTGGTGCTCGGTGCGGCGCGACAGATCCATATTGCCGTTGGCGATCTCGCGCGAGGCGGCGTCGATGGCCACCGCGCCGTCGCGCACGCGGCCGACGGTTTCCGCCAGGCGGCCGGTCATGTGGCTGAGCGCATCGAACAGCTGGCCCATCTCATCGCTGCGGCCGTGCTGGATGGCCACGCGCAGTTCGCCCGCCGCCACCTGCCCGGCCAACGCCAACGCGCGCCGCAGCGGCTGCACGATGCTGCGGGTCAGCGCCAGCGCCAGCACCACGCCCAGCGCCAAGGTCGCCAGCCCCAAGACCGCCAACAGCACGCGGCTGCCCTGGAACTGGCCGGCCGACTGCGCCGCCAGCGCCTTGGCCTGCTGCGTCTGGTACGCCAGCAGCTTGTCCAGCGCGCCGGTATAGGCCCCGAACACCGCCGCCATCTTGTTGTCCAGCAGATCGCCGACTTCCTGCGTGCGGCCGCTATCCTTCAACTTGAACAGTTCCGCGCGCAGCGCCAGATAGGCGCTCTTGCGGGCGGCCACGACGCGCAACAGCTCCGCTTCCGCGCCCTGCGCCGGCATCGCCGCCAGCCTGGCTTCCATCGCGGCGGCCAGCTTCTCGCCGGCGGTCAGCTGGGCCTGGAAGATGTCGCCCACTTCCAGGCTGTCGCTGCGCGCGATGGAGGTGGCGCGCAGCCCGTTCAGCTCGACGATGCCCAGCAGCTCGGAGGTGAGCTGCTGCTTGGCCAGCTTTTCGTCGACCAGGTTGGACGTGGTGTCGTTGGCCGTCTGCAAACGCCACAGGGCCACCGCCGACATGCACGCCATCAAAAACAACAAGGCCGCAAACGAGGCCATCACGCGGACACCGGTATTCAGCTTGGGCATTTTCATGACTTTTCAATAAAAGAAGTGCGTTTCGATCAAAATGGCGCCAGTATGCCCGCCAAATATGACGCGACTATTACCGTACGGCAATCTTTCTTCATATGTTTATTACGAAACAAAAGGTATTTTTTTTGAGAAACTTTTCGAATGACTCGTATATACTGGTTCCTCATACTCGCCTCCCATGAAAACCGTGAGCACACACCCTATCGCCGAAGCCGAACTGCTGAAATCCGAACAAGACGCCGTGCTCGCGCTGAGCAAACTGTTGCAGATCTGGTACAACGAGGCCGGGCTGCACGGCATGCTGCGCTCGCTCGACGCCACGCTGGCGCAGTGCCACGCCATCCGCGAGGAATTCGCCGCCGAGGGCGAGCCGCAGCGCGTCAACGCCGAGCGCGGCGCCATCAGCCAGCACCTGGGCTTCATGCTGTCCCTGTGCGCAGACTGATAACACTCTTTTCTTTTGGTTAAGATGTAATGGCCCGGTAACAATTTCCCACTAGCATTACGGGCACTGAAGTCAACCAAAGGTTACAGCCCGTGGAGTTCAACGCCTCTCGTTTGCACCTGCCCCGTTTCCGCCTGTCCGTCGCCGCCGACCTGTGCGTCGAGACCGTCTCGGTGCCGTCCGACACCAGCAATTTCGGCGTGCTGGAGCTGTTCACCGAGCGCCGCGACCTGATGAGCTTGCCCGTGATCGAGGGCGACCGCCCCATCGGCCTCATCAGCCGCAACATCTTCATGTCGCAGATGTCCAAGCCCTTCTACCACGAGCTGTACGGCAAGAAGAGCTGCATCGCCTTCATGGACAAGGAACCGCTGATCGTCGACGCCGCCATGAGCATCGAGGCGCTGACCTTCCGCGCGGTCGAATCGGGCGAGAAGGCGCTGGCGGACGGCTTCATCGTCACCCGCGACGGCGGCCTGGCCGGCGTCGGCTTCGGCCTGCAGCTGATGAACGTGGTGGCCAATATGCAGGCCGAAAAGAACCGCCAGATCATGCACAGCATCGACTACGCCAGCGTGATCCAGCGCTCGCTGCTGCGCCCCTCCGACCTGGCGCTGCGCGAAGCGCTGAAGGACGCGCACCTGGAATGGCAGCCGCGCGACGTCGTCGGCGGCGACTTCTATCACTTCGCGCGCTACCCGGACGGCTGGTTCGCCGCCATCGCCGACTGCACCGGCCACGGCGTGCCGGGCGCCTTCATGACCTTGATCTCCTCGTCGACCCTGGCGCAAGCATTGCAGCAACTGGGCCCGCGCGATCCGGCCGCGCTGATCGCCGAGGTCAATCGCGGCGTCAAGAGCATGCTGGGACAGGTCGACGAGCGCCACGGCCTGCACGGCGCGCCCGCCTCCAACGACGGCATGGACGCCGCCTTCCTGTGGTTCGACAACGCCAGCCGCCAGCTGCACTTTGCCGGCGCCAAGCTGCCGCTGTTCCAGCTCGATCCCGACCAGCAGGCGGTGCAGACGGTGGACGGCGACCGCATGGGCGTGGGCTACGTCGACACGCCGCTCGACTACGCGTGGACCAACAAGACCATCGCCGTCCCGGAACGCAGCCTGCTGTTCCTGACCACCGACGGCTTGATCGACCAGATCGGCGGCGCCAAGGACATCGCCTACGGCAAGCGCCGCATGCGCGACGTGCTGCTGGCCCAGCGCGGCGCCGGCGCGCGCGACGTCAGCGACGCCATGCTGGCCGACTACCAGGCGTGGCAAGGCGAACAGCCGCGCCGCGACGACCTGACCTTTTTCTGTTTCCGCCCATAGGAGCGCCGATTTTGCTGTACGAAGAATTCAACGATTTCTGGGACGTGGCCCGCAAGCGCCACATCATCTTCTTCTACGTGGGCTATTTCTCGCAGCACGTGGTGGCCGCCATCTCCGAGACCATCAAGGCCCGGCTGGACACGGCCGGCGCGGCGGGGCCGACGCGGCGGCGCATCTTCTCGTCCTTCGTCGAAATGTCGCAGAACATCATGCACTACTCGTCGGACACGCTCACGCCGCACGAACAAAGCGACAACCAGATGCGGCGCGGCTCCTTCTGCATCGGCATGAAGGACGACAGCTTCTTCCTGCTGTGCGCCAATCCGGTCGACAGCGCCAACGTGGAGCGCATCCGCAGCCGCCTTGAGCCGCTGCACACGATGACGATGGAAGAAATCAAATCCGCCTACAAGAAGGCGCTGCGCGACGAGACGCCGGCCGACAGCAAGGGCGCGGGCCTGGGCTTCCTGACCATGGCGCGCGACGCCAGCGAACCGCTGGAGTTCGAGTTCGTGCAGGAAGCACACAACCCGGCCACCACGGTGTTCTGCATCAAAGCGATAATTTAAAAAGTACTGGAACAGTCATGGAACCACTCTACATCAGCGCCTCGCCCACCTCGCCGGAAATCGACTTCCGCTTCGACCAGGACACCTTGTCGATCAAGGGCGAGTCCTACCCGGAAAACGCCGCCGCCTTCTACGGCCCGGTGATCGCGCGCGTGCAGGCCTACCTGGACGCCTGCAATGACGCCAGCATCACGGTCAACGTCTCGCTGGCCTACTTCAACAGCTCCAGCACCAAGATGCTGTTCTCCTTCTTCGACGCGTTGAACAAGGCCGCCATGGACGGCAACCAGGTGCGCCTGAACTGGTACCACGACGAGGACGACGACACCATCCTCGAATTCGGCCAGGAGCTGCGGGACGATTTCGGCGCGCTGGACTTCCACGACCACCCAGTGAGCAACTGATGATGACCATTCCCGGCCGCGACGAAGCCGACCTGTTTGCGCTGGAAAGCGCGGCGCTGGCCAACGCCAGGTCCGCCCACGCCGATCCGCGCGCCGACGCCCGCGCGGCGCTGGCCGAGATGATCGTCCACTACGAGCGCCTGATGCGCGAGAGCCGCCGGCTGATCCGCCGCAGCGACCGCGCCGAGCTGGATATGAACCAGATGAACCGCCAGCTGCACGAACTGGCGCAGCAACTGGAATACCGCGCCACCCACGATCCGCTGACCGGTGCGCTCAACCGCGCCGCCGTCATCGAGCAGGCCAGCGGCTGCCTGGCGCGCGGCGACATGGCGCTGATCGTGCTGGACATCGACCACTTCAAATGGGTCAACGACGATTTCGGCCACCCGGCTGGCGACGCCGTGATCCAGACCGTGGTGAGCTGCCTGCAGGCGCTGCTCGGCCCCGATGTGGCCATAGGCCGCGTGGGCGGCGAAGAGTTCTCGGTGGTGTGGCCGACCAGTTCCATCGACGAGGCGCAGCAGGTGGCGGCCAGCATCTGCGACGCCATCGCCGACCAGGTGTTCGCCGCGCCCATCGACCGCCAGATCACGGCCAGCGTGGGCCTGAGCTGGAACCGCGCCGGCACCAGCTTCGAAACCGCCTACAGCCACGCCGACGAAGCGCTGTACGCCGCCAAGCGGGCCGGCCGCAACTGCGTCAAAGTCCACGCGCCGCTGCCGCCGCCGCATCCCACCGCTACCCCGCCGGCGCCCGAAGACGTGTCAGCTCCGTGCCATTGATCTAACCGGTCGTCACGGCACGGGCGTCAACAGGGGCTGGCCGCCGAAGTGGGCCAGCAGGTTGTCGACCACCAGCTGGCCCATGGCGTGGCGGGTCTCCACGGTCAGGCTGCCCACGTGCGGCGTCAGCACCACGTTTTCCAGTTCGCGCAGCGTGGCCGGCACGTGCGGCTCGTTGTCAAACACGTCCAGCGCCGCCATGCCCAGCGTGCCGTCGCTAAGCGCGGCGACCAGCGCCGCCTGGTCCACCAGCGACCCGCGCGAGACATTGACCAAGGTGCCCTCCGGTCCCAGCGCCGCCATCACCTCCGCGTCGATGGCGTGCCGCGTGGCCGCGCCGCCCGGCGCGCACACCACCAGGTAATCGCTGGCCCGCGCCAGTTCCAGCAGCGAGGCGCAGCGCACCACGGCCACGCCGTCGACCGCGCGTGGCTGGAAGTAGCGCGTGCGCATGCCGAAGGCCGCCGCCCGCGCCGCCACGGCCTGGCCGATGCGCCCGAAGCCGTACACCCCGCACTCCTTGC
>NZ_WWCX01000120.1:0-16504 GCF_009857655.1 Duganella vulcania | reverse complement strand
ACGGGCGGCGCCAGCGTGGCCGGGGTGCCGCAGGCGCCGGCGCACGCGCAGTCGCAAGCGGCGCCGGCGCAGGGATCGCAGTGATGGTCGCAGCTCATCGTCCACCTCTCACATTCAATGTCAGCGTGCCGCGTTCGGGGAAGTCGGGATTGCCGTCCAGTTGGGCGATTTCGTCGGCGGCGATCGGCAGCAGGCCGTCCGCCAGCGTGCGTTGCGCATCGGCCGGCGCGGCGTCGGCGCGGGCGAATTTCAGCATCGTGACGTGAGCCACGCCTTCGGTTTGCTGGGCCAGGGCGACCAGGACGGAGGCGCGGATGTCTTGGCCGAACTGGAGGCGGTCTGCATGGAACAGGCCCAGCTTGCCGTCCGCCAGCCGGCGGTTGGACAGGGCATCGGTCAGTGCGCGCTTGACTTCGGCGCGGATGGCGCCGGGTACGACGCAGATATCCATTTCGATCCGCAAGGGCACGCGGAGGGCCGGCAGCAGGCGCAGCTCGTGGCCGATGCGCCGGACCATTTGCAGGCGCTGCCGGGTTTGCGCTTCGAGCATTGGGGCGTCGTCGGCGGAGGCGTAGCGGTCGAGGGCGACGGCGGCTTCGTACCAGCTTCCGGTCCACACCAGTTCCGCGTAGGCGCCCTGGATGCGGGCGTCGTTGGCGGCGATCTCGGCGTAGTCGGCGGCGGCGACGGCGCGCTCCAGCACGCGGCCGTACGCGCGCGGTGCGTACTGTTTGACGTCCGCCACCTGCTCGGGCTCGCGGCCGCCGGTTGCGGGCATCGGGTTACGCGGGCCTAGTTCGACGCCAGACAGCAGGCCGTTGCGGATGGCGATCCAGACGATGGTGTCGTGGCCGACGTTGCCGGCGGCGCCGTTGCCGACCCGGTAGCGGGCGCGGAAGCGGCTGTGCGCCGGTGGCATGCGGCCGTCGTCGCCGCTGCCGAAGCGCAGGTGGGCGTAGCCTTCGTCGTCGACTTCGGTGACGAACACCTGGTCGTCGCGCTCGCTGGCGAGCAGGTCGGGCACGGCACGCCAGCTGTAGCTGTCTTCCCAGACGATCTGGTTTGAGTCCGGCGCCGCGGCCCAGCCGCGGTCCAGCCACAGTTGCGGCAGGGCCTGGCGCGGGTCCTGGGTCAGCATGGCGGTGGCCGGGGTCGGTTCGGGTGGCGCGGGTGTAGACCAGGTCAAGCCGTTGCGGGCCAACGTCGGGTTGAATGGGGAGGGTGTGGTGGTGATGTCGGCGGCCATGCCGTCGCAGGCGCAGCAGCCTTGTGAGCTTTCTTCGCCGACGACCCAGGCGTCGTCGCTGCGTTCGATATCGATGCCATGGTCGACCAGCGCCACGTTGCCGCGCGCGACCGCGCACTCGACCCAGCGGCAATCGGGTGCGGCGGTGCGGGCGGACAGGCACAGCATCCAGGGCAGCGCGTCGGCGCGGTCCCATTCGATGTCGAGCAATAGCGTGCCGTCCAGCGGATCGTGAAGCTCGGCGACGCTGGTCAGGCGGACCGCGTGGCGGCGGGCGGGATCGGCGTCGGCACCCGAGCCGGTGACGCCGCTGCGGATTTCTTCGAGGATCAGCACGTCGCCGGCGGCCAGGTGCAGCGTGCGGCGCGGCTCCGCGTTCGACGCGGCCTGGTCCGAATCGCGCAGCGTCGCGTTGGTGGCGCCGGCCGGCAGGCAGCAGCCCTGGTTGTGCCAGGTGTAGAAGTGGATCTCGTTGTGGGCGACGCGCAGGTGCAGCTGGCCGTCGCCGCCCAGGTCGATGGCCTGGAACAGCGTGGCCTGGTCGATGCGCTGCAGTTCCTGCCATGATTTCAGTCCGGGCACCACCACCTGTTGTTGCGGCGGTGGCGCGGCGAATACCAGGTCGGACAGGCGCAGCGCGATATCCTCCGAAGTCTCGACGGTCAGCCAGGCGCGGGCGTTGCAGCCTTCGTGCATGCGGTAGTCCAGCAGCCGGGCGTGGCGCCGCACCGAGATGCGCCGGCGCGCCGTGCCGAGGTAGGCTTCGGTGGCGACGGCGTCCAGCGTGTAGCTGAACTGGTCGGCGATGTAGGCCAGCACTTCGATCGCGGTGACGCCCAGGTCGGGCAGGTGGCGTTCGCGCCAGTCCGGCATGACCGAACTCATGCGGTCCAGCAGCAGGCGGCGGAAGCTGTTGAAGTCGCGCGCCAGGTAGTCGATGGCGGGCGTGGGGGCGGCCGGGGGTGGCGCGCAAGGCGGCGCCAGGCAGTCGAGGTCGGACGGGCAGTCGATGCGGAACGAGAACGTGGCGCAGGCGTAGCGCGGGTCGATGCCGGCCGGCACCGGGCGCAGGCGCGGCACCGGCGCGGGCAGGGGATCGTCGCTGCAGCGGCTGGTTTGGCGCTCCGGTTCCACCAGGCACAGGCAGTAGCTGGAAAAGTCGCCGGTGCGGTCCACACTGACGCGCAGGCAGACGTCGCCGTCTTCGTGCTGCTCGAATTCGGCATCGGTGACCTGGATGCCGGTGATGCGCTCGCCGCCTTCGATGAGCAGGTTCTCGCGGTCCAGGCCGGCCGGCGGCTGGCCGAAGAAGCGCACGCACAGGGTCAGGCCGTCCGGATAGACTTCGACATAGTCGAGGCCGGCCAGCTGTCCGCCGGCGCGCACCAGCGCGCGGCGCAGGTCGTCGCTGCACTGCGCGCCGGATTGCGACGTACACGGTTGGCTGTTCATGTCAGGCTCCGGCTGAAGTTTTCGGTGACGATCTCGCCCGTGGGGCGCAGCATGTAGCGAACGGTGACGCGCAGCGTGGCGTCGTCGCTGAGCACTTCGACGCCGCGCAGTTCGATCAGGTCGCCCAGCCATTGGGTCAGCGCGGCCTGCACGGTCAGCTGCAGCGTGGCGGCCAGTTCCGCGCTGTTGGGGGCGAAGATCGATTGCAGCAGGCCGCTGCCGAATTCCGGCCGCATCACCCGCTCGCCCGGATTGGTGAACAACAGCATCTCCATCATGTCGCGCACGTGGGCGGCATCGGTGGAGGCCAGGCTGCGGCCGTCGGCGCCGATCTGGTAGGGGAAGGCGATGTTCATGGCGGTCCTCGCTCAGATGGCGTTGACGCGCTGCTGGCCCGGCGTCAGGATCAGCGGTGTGGCGTTGGGCACGCAGGTCGAGGTGGCCGGCACGATGCCCACCGGCAGGCCCATCGATGTGACGCGCGCCGCGCCGATGGTCAGCTTGCCGCTGACGCACGGCGGCGAGCCGGACGAGGCGGCGGGGAAGCCGCAGCCGGCGATGGTGTAGCTGTGGGCCAGCGTCACCACCGCCATGCCCATCACGCTCAGGCGGCTGGTGGGGGGTAGCGGCGTGGCCTTGCCGGCGTGGCTGCAGGTGACGACGGCGTTCACGGTGAGCAGGAGTCCGGGCATGATTATTTGATGTAGAGTGCTGCGGTGAGTGGATTGCCGTCCGGCGTGCCGTTGATCTGCACGCCGGGCAGGCCGAAGATGCGCACGCCGGTGGGTTCGACCGCGATGAACGAGGCGCCGCTCTTGAGCAGCACGCCGCCCTGGGGCAGCAGCGGCGGCAGCGGTGTGTCGCTGATGACCAGCGCGTGCTTGAGCAGCGATTCGATGGTCAGGATCGGCGCGCCGGGCGTGGCGGTGGACTGGGTCTTGGGCGTGAACGCGGACGAGCCCCACCAGAAACCGGTCCAGATCGGGTGGTCCGGATGGCCGTGCAGGAATTCGACCCAGACGTTGGCGCCGATCGGCGGCACCACGTACATGCCCAGCGACATGCCGCCGTACGGCAGGCAGGGCAGCGCCCACGAGGACACGTTGGGCCCCCACACGTCCTCGACGGCGACCATCAGGCGGCCGCGCATCTCCGGGTCGATCGGGACGCGCACCACGCCGCGGTACTTGCCCCAGTAGCGCTTGACGCCGCCGACGCTGTCCGGTGGGCCGCCGCCGTCATCGTCGTCATCGTTGAACTGGTCGGTGAAGCCCAGGTCCTTCATGGTGGGTTGGTCGGCCATTTGCGTGTCCCTTCGGTCGGTTGCGCTAGCCCAGCAAGGGCAGCGAGGTGTCGGGCAGGCTGATGCCGGGGATCGACAGCGGCTCGAAGGCGTTGCGCGACAGGTTGAAGTTCTGCTTGAATTCGCCGGGCTTGATCTGGCTGGTCACGCTGCGCACGAAGTACAGGCCGTCGTGCGACAGGCCGGCGCCGCGCACCTCGACCAGGCGGCGCGGCTTGAGCACGCGGCCGTAGCGCACCACGTTGAGCGCGCCCGAGCCGCTGATCACCTCGGCCGAACGGGCCGCGTGCGCCAGCCCGACCATGATGGCCTGCGCCGGGTTGTAGTGGGCCACGCCGCTGAGCGGCTCCACCCGCAGCGGGATCGGCGAGCGCCGGCCCAGCGGCGGCGACAGCGGGTTGACGTCCGGGATCGGAATCGGGATCGGCACCGGCAATTCCTCCGGGCGGATCAGCAGCAGGTGCAGCGTCTTGGAAAAACCGTCGAAGGTGAAGCTGATGTTGTCGACGTTGCTGGCGGCGTCGCTGTTGGCGATCAGCGCGGCCTGCGGGGCGCCGGTCTTGATCTCCGGGCCCCAGTAGGCGATGGACCGGCCCGGCTGCGGCCCCGGTTCGATGTAGAACACGTAGCCGACGCTCTTGGCCACGTGGTTCAGGTATTGCAGGTCGGTGCCGATGTGGCTGGGGATGCGCGAGGTCGGGATCGGGATGTCGATGTTGACGCTGGGGATGATCAGCGGGAGCATGCCCAGCGGGATGTACTTGGCCAGGATCAGGGCGACCCGGCCCTCGATCGGCATGGCCGGGTACTTGATCAGCCAGCTCAGGTCGACCGTGTCGAGCATGCGCGACAGGTCCTCGCCGGTGACGTTCAGGCGCGACTGGCCGGCGTCGTTGGAGACGGCCACCTCGTGGCGCGTGATGACGCCGTCCATCAGCACCTGCGGCGTGCCGTTGAGCGTGGCGTACAGCACGATGCGGCGCGGCGGATCGAAGAAGCCGTCCTCGAAGCGGCGCCGGATCGGCGAGCCCTTGCCGAAGGCGAAGCTGAGCGAGAAGCCGCTGCGCCCCTCGGTCACCTGGGTGACCTGGGCCGACAGCAGGCTCTGGGCCACGTCCAGCGGCACCGGCTCCGGATTGAGCATGCCGGCCATCAGCGAGAACTGTATTCCGCGTAACATGCATCCTCCTGTCAGCGGCGTGGCGCCGGCGTGCCTTCGGCGAAAGTGATCAGCAGGCGGCGGCCGAGGCGCTGCGTCAGCTCGTCCGGCTGCAGCGCGCGGTTGGCGTCGGCGATGCGCCACCACAGCGTGGCTTCGCCGAATTGCACGGCGGCGATGTTGTCCAGCCGGTCCTGGTCGTTGACGGCCACCACGCCGGCGGCCGACAGCGCTTCCGGCCCCGGCACGAAGCGGCGCTCGACGTAGGTGTGCTCGACGCCGTCGTCGTCGGTCCAGACCAGCAGCGGCAGGCCGCGATAGCGGCTCAGCTCGTCAAAGACTTCGGTGCGCAGGTCTTGCAGCGACGGCACCAGGGTGCGTGGGTCTATCATCACAGTCCTTTCACGCCGAGTTGATCGAGCGAACCGGCCACCGCCCGCAGCGCCAGCGCTTCCTTGTTCTTCAGGTAGCTCATGTACAGCGCCGCGCCGGGGTGGTCGATGCCGAAGTCGTTGACCGACAGCACGCGCAGCGCCAGCGTGACGCGCGCGCGGGTGGGGTTGAGGCTGATGTCGAAGGCTTCCTCGGTGACGGAAAACTCGGTCACCCGCACCGGCGCCACGCGCTGCGCGCTCCATACGAACAATGCCAGCGGCGACTCCATCGGCGCGATTTCGATGGCGCCCTGGGTCATCAGGGCATCGGCTGCGTCGACCTGGGCGCTGGTCGGCGTGACCAGCGCTTCCAGCGCGGCCAGCTGGGGAAAGATGCCGACCTCGACGGCGGTCTTGTTCGCGTCGGGGAATTCCAGCTGGTCGGTGGCGTCGATCTCCGCTTCCAGCCGGAAGGTTTCCACCGGCGGGCCCTTGAAGCGCAGCGGCTCGGTGCGGTCGCCGGTGTCGCCGCTGACCGATTGCACTTGCAGGGTGCGGCTCAGGTGGTCTGGCGTGTATTGCAGCACGATCACGCGGCCGGCGCGCCGGGTCAGCGCATCGATCATGACGATGCCGCACTTGAGCGTGTACGGGGTGCGGGGATAGGTGCTCATAGGAAGCCCTTGAAGGTGGCGCGGACGTTCTTGGGCAGGATGAACGGCCGCTTGCCGGGCGGCGCGATGTCCCAGCGGGCGTCGTTGACGCCCTCCAGCTTGAAGGTGACGGCCTTGCGGGTGATGGTCTTGCCCTTTTCCTTGCTGGTCTCGCTGGCGACGTTGCGTTCCTTGATGACGAATTTGAGCCGGAAGGTGTAGATGCCCTTGTCCTCGGCAAAGAAGGCCAGCGTCATCATCACGGATTCGCCGACGGCGGCGTTGTGCACGTCGAAGTTGCTGAAATTGACGAACCAGAAATCGCGCGCGGTGTTGGTTTCGTCGGTCGAGACGCGGTACTTGGTGACTTCGCCGCCCTTGGCGCCGGGCTGGCCGGTGCCCTGGCTGCCCGCGCCCTCGGTGCCCTTGCCCGATGTGCCGGGCTTGCCTTCGCCTTTGCCTTCGGTCTCGCTTTTTCCGCCGCCCTGGTCCGTGCCTTGCTGCTTGGGCGGCGTTTTGGGTTTCTTCGCCAGCGCCGCCAGCACGCTCTTGCGCAGCTCCTCCGGCGTGACCTTGGCTGGCTTCCAGTTCAGCGTTTTCAGGTAGGCGATGTCTTCGTCGCTGATGCCCTGGGTGGCGGCCAGCACCTTCTGGATCCAGGTGGAGGCCGGCACGGTGTACTGGCCCTCGGGCGAGTTGTCGGCGATCGCCCGCAGCAGCGCCTGCTGCGCGGGGCTGGACTTGTCGATCAATTCGCGGATGATGCGGGCCTGTGCCAGCGCGGCGTCCAGTTGGTCGTGGGTGATGGGCTTGCCCTTGAGTCCGAATACGGCCATTTCCTTCTCGGTCAGCAGGTCGGAGCCTTGCTTTTGCGTGCCCTGGCCGCTGGTGCCGCCGGGCTGGCCGGTGGTGGAAGTGCCGCCGACGGCGCCCTTGGCGTCGCCGGGCTGGCTGCCGGCTTGGCCTTGGCCGGTGCCGGTGCCGCCGGTCTTGGGCGCGCTGCCCGGTCCTTCGGCCTTGGTGCCGGTGCCGCTTCCCGTGCCTGTCCCCGTGCCGGTCTTGTCGCCGGTTGCCGTGGCGCCCGTCGATGTGCCGGCGGCCCCGGCTGCTGTTCCGGTGGCGCCGGTTGTTCCTTTGCCCTCCGCCGCTCCGCTATCGGAGGGCGGCGCGGTCTTTTTGCCACCGGCGGTGCCGCTGGCATCCTCGACATTGCCGGTGCCGGCCGTGCCGGTCGCGGTCACGTCGCTGTTCTTGACGGAGCCAGCGCCGGCCACGCCAGCTGCCTTGACGTCGGTGCCGGTCGATGTGCCGACACCCGCCGCGCCCGCCGCCTTGGACGTGCTGTCATTGCTGTAGCCGGCGCCGGCGGTGCCCGCGCCGGTGCTGGTGGTGTCGACCGAGGCGCCGGCGCCGACGCTGGCCACCGACTGGCCCGAACTGGTGACCGCCGCACCCGCCGACGCGTTGCCGGCGCCGATGGAGCTCGACGCGATGCTGACGCCGACCCCGGCATTGCCGGCGCCCAGGCCGGACGAATAGATCGACACGCCGATGCCGGCGCTGTACATGCTGGTGCTGGTGCTGCCGATCGAGATGCCGAAGCCCTTGTTGGTGGTCTTGGTGGCCTTGTCTTCTCCTTCTTTCGCATCGCCGACGCAGCGGCACTTCTTCCTGAGATCGTTGCTGAACGGTGGCGTGCAGAGATACATATACAAACCCTTGGCGGGCGGCAGCACGCCCAGCCATTGCCTGCAGGTGATCGCCAAAGGGTCGAGGAAGGGCAGCGGCGGCGGAGGCGGCAGCTTCATCCGTTCGATGGTCAGGCCGGGATTCACGCCCAGGTAGCGCTCCTTGAGGAAGTGCTCGTAGAGTTGAAGCTTGGCTTCGCCTTCGATCAGGCCCTCGGAGTTGAAGGGCTTGATTTCGCCCAGCGCGAAGCCGGTGGGCGTGGCCATGATCAGGTCGGGCACCAGTTTTTTGAAGACGCCCTTGGCTTTCTTCAGTGCCTTGCTCAAGCCTTTGACCTTCTTGGGATCGAGCGCCAGGAAGGGCGCCTTCTTCTTGGGCTGGATCACGAAATTCGGCAGCAGGAAGCGGTACATGGCCTGCATGGCGGCCTGGATCTGCTCGTGGGCGTCGGTGCCGACCTGGCGCACGTTGCCCCGGTAGCAGATCCCGCAGCCGCCGGCCGCGTCGCCGTACGTGAGCGGCGCCTTGGCCACGCCGGTCGCGGACTGCTTGGCCGGCACGTTCACCTTCCAGCCGAAGGACACCGCCTCGGCGGCGATGTCGGCCTGGTCCTCGTCCGCCGCGTTGTCCTGCATCGTCACTTCGCCGTCGGGCGAGCGTTGCAGCGGTCCCTTGGTGCCGCCTTGCTGGACCACGTGGGTCAACTCGTGGGCCAGCAGCATTTGTCCGTCCGGATCGCCTGGCTGGTAGCGCCCGCCAGCGAAGGCGACGTGATTGCCGACCGTGTAGGCCGACGCGTGGATCGCGCTGGCCGAAGCGTTGGCCTCGCTGTCGGCATGGATGCGTACATGCGAAAAGTCGTGGCCGAAGCGCGACTCCATCAAGCCTCTGGTGGCGGTGTCCAGGCCTTGGCCGGGACTGTCGAGCACACGTCCGACGCTGGGCGGCGCGCCACCGGGCGCCGCGGCGTTGCTGGATGCGCGCGCCAGATTGCCGGCTGCGCTGCAACGTTCGCAACTGCCGCCTGTCTCGGCGCACGAGCATTTGCGTTGCAGCAGCGCCGGCTGGACCGGATTGGCGGCGCTGCGGGACGATTGTTGGGCGGCGAACATCAACGGCTCCTCGCGATGCCGGTGGCCGATGTGCCGGCACCAACGCCGGGCGCACGAGACAAGCCAGCGCCATCGCCGGCGACGGGCGACAGGGCGGTGCCCAGCGCCTGGCCCAGCGAGTGGCCGAGCGGCGCCGTGGCCTGCGACAGGTCGATCCGCAGATGGTGAGACGGCGACGGCAAGGCGCCGGCGGAAGTCATCCCGAGCCAGCCGGCGCGCAGGGCGCCGGTCAGCTGCGCTTGCAGGGCGCGCTCCAGTTGCAGGCGTTCATGCGGCGACAGCGTCATGCCGTGCAGGGTCAGGCCTTCAATCACGCAGCGGATTTTCATGCCGGCACCTCCACTGGCGGCTGGGCTGGCGTTGCCTTGTTTGCCGGCGTCCAGGCAAACTCGCTCTCGGCGACCGGGCGGCCGATCTTCAGCAATTCCCAGCGGATGGCGTCGAGGATGTGGGGCATGCCGATATCGGCGTGGGCGGCGGCGGCGTTGTGGGCCGCCGCCAGCGCCGCGTTGAAGATGGCGCCGCCGGTCATCGCGAAGCGGGCCAGGCGGTCCAGGTCCAGCTGCTTGCTGTCGAGCCGGCCGGGATCGGGGAAGACCCTGGACCAGATCTCCTTGCGCTCGGCGACGCCGGGGAAGGGGAAGCCGATGATGAACCGCAGCCGCCGCATGAAGGCGTGGTCGAGCGCGTGCTTCATGTTGGTGGCCAGCAGCGTCACGCCGGGGAATTGTTCCATGCGCGTGAGCAGGTAGTTGATGTCGATGTTGGCGTAGCGGTCGTGGCTGTCCTTGACTTCGCTGCGCTTGCCGAACACCGCGTCGGCCTCGTCGAACAGCAGCACGGCGCCGCCGCCCTCGGCCGCGTCGAACACCCGGCGCAGGTTCTTGGAGGTCTCGCCGATGTATTTGCTGACCACGGCCGACAGGTCGACCCGGAACAGCGCCAGCGACAAGGCCTGGGCCACGGCCTCGGCCGCCATGGTCTTGCCGGTGCCGCTCTCGCCGTGCAGCAGGGCGGCCATGCCGAGGCCCCGGTTGGCGTGCGCCGCGAAGCCGTAATCGTTGAGCACGGCGATGCGCTGGCCGGCGTGCTCAACCAGCCGGCGCAACTGCTGTTTTTCGTGCGGCGGCAGGGCGACATCGTCCAGCGTGGCGCGCACAGCGATGCGCTGCGCCAGGCCGTCCAGCGCGCCCGCGGTGTGCTCGACGCAGGCGTTCCAGGCCGCCCGCACCGGCGGCTCCAGATTGGCGGCCGGGGCCACGCCCGCCGCGAGGCCGGCGATGCGCGAGGCCGACAGCTGGAATTCATTGGCCAGCCTGGTCAGCGCCGACTCGTCGGGAACGGCGATGCCGCGCGCCATCAATGCCTGGTGCCATAAGGTGGCGCGCTCCGTGGCGAGCGGCGGCTCGACCAGGACGACCCCGGTGCTGCCCCAGGCGGTGTCGGCAAAGCGGGCGTCGACGAAGACGGTGCCTGGCAGCCGTTGCAGCAGCCGGGTGGGCAATGGCCGCGGCTGGTCGCCATCCTCATGGTCCGGGTGTGATTCCGCGCCCTCGATTAACAAGGTCAGCGGCAACAGCCTGGTTTCACGCTGCCAAAGTTGCAGGAAGCGCTCCATGTCTTGCGGCTGCACGGGCAGGGCGCCTGCCTGCAGCGCGATCAGCCGGCGCCCTGCGGAGGCGGCGGCCGTGGCCAGCACGTCGCGCTTGGAACTGGTGTCGGCGCCGAGCAATTGGACGATGCCGCCGCCGTCGGGTGCCAGCCAGTACGACAGCTGTTGCGCCACCTGCTGCTGGTGCGGCGGCAGTTGCGCGGGCGGCACGACGGGCGTCACCAGCGTTTCAATGCGTTCGTCCAGGTAGTTGAGGCCCTTGATGTAGGCGGCGATCCGTTCGTCGATCCGCAGTGGCGCGGCCAGCAGCGAGTCGGCGCCGGATTGGTGGACTTCCAGCAGCTGCATGGCGCGCAGGGGGCGCTCGGGCGCCATCGCGTCCCAGCCGGCGGTTTGGAACAGGCTCATGCCAAGCGCGAAAGTGGGCGAACGCCGATATGGATCGCCTTGCGCGGATGCGATCAGGGCGGGCATGCCGGGATCGAGTTCCGGCGCGGCGGCCAGCAGCAGCATGTCCCGTTCGAAGGGATTCAGGCCCATGCCGATGGCCAGCGACACCAGCGCGGGCGACGGCTGCGCGGCGGCGGCGTTGTCGAAGGCCAGGCGGGCCTCGGCGAGCCCGCCGCCGCTGGGAGGCTCCGCTTGCGGGGCGTCTCCGGCCGGTGGCAGTTCCTGTTGAGCTTGCGCCTTGCGCTGCCAGGGCCAGCGCGCGTCCTGTTCCACGGCCGGCGGCTTGCGGGTCAATGGCGGCAGGCCCGGCGCGAGCCGCCGTTCTTCGGCCAACAAGCAAGCGCGCAGCCAGGCCAGTCCGGCCTCGATGCAGGCCTGGTTGTTGCGGGCGAAATCGGCGTCGTCGGCAGGCATGGCGCTACCCCGGTACGGTGATGGATTGCAGTGGATCGAAGCTGGGCGGCTGCGCGCCGAGGTCGCGTACCAGGATGCTGTCGACGCCGTCCACGCGCAGCGCTACCGGCAGCGGCGTCTCCGACGCTGCCAGCCCGGTCAGCGTGACGGTGAGCTGCGCGGACTTGGCAAGCACCGGCGCCGGCCTGAACGGTTCGCCGCCGACAAAGATGTCGATCCGCTGGCCCGGCCAGATTTGCGGGAACACGTGCAGCGTGAGATCGAACGGGCCGGGCGGTGCGCTCAGTGTGGGCTGCGGCGACAGCCGCGGGGCCAGGCTGAAGCCGATTTCATTGGTCCGGCGCGTCGGCTTACCTGCGTTTTCAATGCGCAGGGCGACCGTGTATTGGCCGGCCGGCCAGTCGCTGTCGGCGGTGCCGCTGCCGGATGGCGGCAGCGTGACCAGCGCCTTCCGGGACGTGGCGCCCGCCGCCAGCGGCAGTTCGAGCGGCGCCGGCAGTAAGGCGTGCTTGAATTCGGCGGTGACGGTGTCGCCGCTCAATTGGGCGCCCGCCAACGCCAGCGTGTCGCCGAGCTCGGCGGTGAGGTGGAAGCCGTCGGCGCTCACGATGGCGATCGACGTCAGCGCGGGGATGCTGGACGGTGGCACTTGCAGGTCGGGTTGGCTATGGACGCCCTGGTCGCCGGCGCCGCGTTGCAGCACGGGCAGCGGCGAGCGCACCGGACGGTTATGCTGGATCAGCACGGTCGAGACCTGGTACACGACCGTGGGCCGGTAGCGCGCCTGCATCGCGGTCCACAGGCGCGACAGTTCATCCGCGCTGGGGTAGCTCGGCGTGATCTTGACCAGTTCCAGCTGGTCGGCCAGGTCGATCGCGGTGCGGCCATCGCTGTCCGGTGGAATCAGGTTGACGTTGACCGGGTTGTTCGGGCTGAGCGACCGCCGGATCGCGGCGCGCGGCAGCATCGGCATGTCGCTCAGGATTTCCATGGCGTAGCCCAGTAGGATCTCGGCGTTGAGGTCGCTGCTGCCGTACGCGGTAAGCATGTAGTGCAGGTTCAGCGCCAGCGGCGCGTTGCTGAGGCGTTCTCCGCCCGGTCCCTGCGACGGCAGGCCGACGTTGCGCCAACCCTGATTGGGCGTGATCTGGTACAGGAACAGGTTGAGGCGGTTCTCCTCGGTCTCGCCGACCGGAATCCGGTCCGGGGGCAAGGCGCTCACCAGCAGTGATCCGACCTGCGCCAGGTCGTTGTTGATCAGGCCGTCGTTGAGGACGTCCTTGAGGATGGCGGTGACCGCCGCCAGCGCCAGGGGGCTGCTCATGAGCGCGCTCCCCGCGCGCGGCGCGACAGGTAGGTGTTCAACGCGTCGCTCCCGCGCTGCGGCGGAGCCTGTGCGGCCGTGGACGCTGGCGGACCGGCGGGGGCGCGCACATCGATACGCCCAATATGAATGTCGATGGTGATTTCCTGAGCCGACGCGGCGGACGGTTTGGCAACGAGTGGCGCCTGCTGTGGCGGGGCGCCGCGCAATGCGGGCTGGGGCCGCTCGGCGCTGGCTGGCCGCATGGGAGCGGCAGACGCTTCGGCTGGCTGCGGCGCTGGCTTGCCGCCAGGCGCCGGCGACGCGCGGCGCGGTGTCGCGTGCGCTATGCCATGGTCATCCTGCATCGCTGGCATGGATGCCGCAGGTGTTGCGTTGTGCGCGGGTGCGGCGAGCAGTCGGCCGGCAGCAGTTGGCGCCAGGCGCGCCAACCCGGATGCTGCCAAATATGCGGGCTGGGACGGCGTGACTGCCACGGACGGGATAGCGGAAGGGGCGTGTGCATCGCGATTGGGCGGTGTGCGCTCCTGTTTGGGCGGCGTAAGTTCAAAGCGGCCGGCCGGCCGCGCGGAGGCCACGGGATGTGCTTGCTGTCGCTGCCATGCAGGAGACGCCGCAGCAGCGGGATCGAATGGCGTCATCGCGGTGGACGCCCGGGGGAGCGGATGATGCAGATCGCTCGCCGGGCGAGAGGGGAAGTCATCGCTGCGGCCCGAGGACGCCATCGTGGCTGCGGCCTCCTCCGGCGCGGCCCGCAAGCCGTCAGGAGGCGGCACGCGTGGCCCGGCATCGGCGGTGGCGAACTGCATCGCCTCGAAAGGATAGGGCAGGCGTGGCCGCAACGCACCGATGGATGGTGTATCCAGCCGGTTGCGCAGGGCGATGCGGTCCAGCCAGCCGGTCGTGGCCGTTCCGCCCCCGGCTTCGGCCGCGGCGCGCGCAGGCGCGGCCGCTTGTGCCGTGTCCGCCGCGCCGCCCGTGCTGTGTTCGCCGTTTCGCATCAGGTCTCCAGCCATTCCAGGTAATGATTGCGCCGGGTGGACGACATCGCCAGGATATCGCTTTCGCGCCAGCCGAAAGCTTGCGCAAGCCGGCCCACCTCGCTCAAGACCCGGCGCACGCATGCGCCGATCTCGGCCCACAACACGTCGATAATGTGCAGATCCGTGCTCCATTCGTGCCCGCATGCCGGGCAGCTCATCGCGAAGGCGATGTGCGCCAGCGGATCGGCTCGCTCGATCGCCTGTTCGACGGCGGCCAGCGTTGCCTCGCCCAGCTCGGCGGGCGCGACGTCCACGCCATCGCGGCTGGCGCTGTCGATGGTGCGCGCCAGCAAGCGTCCCGGTGCCGTCCCGTTTGTCTCCAGCAGCAGGTCATGCGCGGTAGGCAGGTGGAAGCGCACATCGCAGCCCTCGCTGTGGATGCGGTGCGTGGCGTCGGCCATTTCGTTTGCGTTCAGCAGTGCGTCCATGGGCATCTCGATTTCGACCACTTCCTCGCAGGCGGGGCAATCGGCCAGGCACACCAGGGCATAGCCAAACAGCCGCTGGCGCAGCACGATCAATTGCCTGTTGATGTAGCCCAGCGGCCAGCTGGCGATATCGTCCCGCTCCGGGTAGGCGGCGGACAACAGCAGCAAGGCCCGGCGCGCCGGCGGCAGCGGCTGGCCCACGTCCCAGATGTCCAGCAGCTCGGCCGTGCCTGGTGTGCGCATGGGCGCCTCGTCAGCCTGGTGGTTCCGTGAACGTCGGTTCGGAAGGTTCCGGCACCTCGTAATCGCGCTCCCAGCCCTCGTTTTCCAGCTTCAGATGCTGGATCAGCACGGCGTTGGCGTTGGCGTCGAGATCGGAGGCGGCCAGGAACTCCGACACCCAGCAGCGATACACCTTGTAGCGGATCGCCAGCTGCCCGGCCTCGTTGTAGACTTCGATCACCAGGTCCTTGCGGAAATCCTTGAGCGACACTTCCTTGCCCAGGCCGGAGCCGTAGTTCCACACCTTGTTGGCCCACTGCTCGAAGTCCTTGTCGTGCGTGACGCCGCGCTCGACGGTGATGGCGTCGAATTCCGTGCGGCCGGGCGACTTGCGGCTGGAGCTGGGATCGCCGCCTTCGCGGTGCCGCACCACCTCGGTGGTGCGTTTGAGCCCGCTGATCTTGCTGACCCCGGCGACGAAATCGTTGCCCCATTTGATGCGGAACTTGAAGTTCTGGTAGGGGTCGAAGCGCAGTGGATTGACGGTGAATTGAGCCATGATCGCCCCCTCAGGTTTCGATTTGTCCGGCGATCTGCTGCAGCCGGATCACCACGAATTCCGCCGGCTTCAACGGCGCGAAGCCGACGTTGACGTTGACGATGCCGAGATTGATGTCGTTCTGCGTGGTGGTCGAGGCGTCGCAGCGGACAAAGTACGCGTCGCGCGCCGATGCGCCCTGGAACGCGCCCTGGCGGAACAGGTTGTGCATGAAGGCGCCGACGTTGAGGCGGATCTGCCCCCACAAGGGCTCGTCGTTGGGCTCGAACACCACCCACTTCAGCGCGCGGTACAGCGATTCCTCGATGAACAGGGCGGTGCGGCGCACCGCGATGTATTTGTACTCGTCGCCGAAGGCGTCGGCGCCGCGCATGGTGCGCGCGCCCCAGACCACGCGGCCGAAGACCGGGAAGGTGCGCAGGCAGTTCAGGCCCTGCGGATTGAGCAGGCCGTTGTCCTCATCGGTCATCGGCACCGTCATCGAACTGACGCCGAGCATGGCGGCGTCCAGCCCGGCCGGCGATTTCCACACGCCGCGCTGGGTGTCGATGCGGGCAAAGATGCCGGCGATGATGCCGCTGGGAGCGAAGGGTTCGATCTGGTCGCCGTGCAAGGGATTGGGCATGTTCACACGCGGGAAGAACACCGCCGCGTTGTGGCTGGGCGCCGCATACTTGTTGGGGAAACCGGTTTGCGCCAGGTCCACCGAGGTCCATTCCGACGGCGAGTCGAGCAGCAGCATGGCGCGCCGCTTCTCGCAATAGGCGGTGGCGACGGCCACCACGCTGTCGTCGATATTGTTGCTGGCGTTGTAGGGCGGGATGCACAGCATGTTGAACAGGCCGTCGCGGGTGAACAGTTGTTCCAGCGCGAACAGGCCGGTCTTCTGCGCCTGGCCGTTGGGCTTGATGAAGTCGGCCGAGGTCAGCGCGGCGCCGTCGTCGACGCTGTCCAGCGCGGCCTTCAGCGCGGCGTCGTAGGCGGCCTTGGCGGCCTTCACCGCCGGCGAGGACGGGTCCGGATCGGCGTTGCGCGCGGCGTCCCAGGCCAGGAAGGCCGTGCCGACCGGGTCGCCCTTGACGTTGGCGAAATCAGGCAAGGCCGGCGGTGCGCCGTTCAGGTCGGCCCCGGCCCAGACGATCAGCGTGGAAGCGTCCGCCAGAATCCGGTCCACGCGGCGGGCGGTGTTCTTGACGGTCAGGTTCAGGTAGGTTTCGGTGGTGCCGCCCTGGGCCGCGCTGGCCACCGTCAGATTGAAGAGGTCGGCGACAGTGACGCCCAGCTGGGTGGCGGTGGCTGCGGCGGCCGGGCCGCTGGCGGCCGACACCATCAGGCGCAGGTAGCCGGCCCATTTGCCGGGACTGGCGGCGGCGAAGCGCAGCGTGCCGGCCTCCAGCACGCGCGCCTCGGACGGCAGGTTGGCGATCAGGGCGAGGGCGGCTTGCGCGGCGGCCGCGACCGCGT